>JBBAWW010000056.1:0-20342 GCA_040397035.1 Roseiflexaceae bacterium
CGTATCAATGCACCGCCCCACAACCAATGAGCCGCCTAGATTGGCGTAGGTATTGGTAATAGGGCTATTTTTCAATTGAGATTCTCTTCTCCCCACCCCACTCACCATCCCCTCATACTCCATCGTTTCTTGATAATTCTTCACCCAACATTTATCCAATCCATAATCATTCTGCATAGGTGATGAGTATGATAATGATGATTCGAAATCGTTGTTGGAGTATGTCATGACTGAATCGCGCAAACGGAGCATGGTGAGCGGGCTTATCGACACCGTCTTATTCATTGTTTTTTTGTTGCTTACTGATCCGCAATCGACGGGCATCACCACCCACGAATGGGTGGGCTTGGGCGTCGGCTTGCTGGTGGCCGTGCACTTGGTGCGCAATTGGCAGTGGATTGTCAGCATGCTGAGTCGCTTCGGCCAAGGCCAAACCATCACGAGCAAACTGAGTGTGGTACTCAATATAACCTTGTTTATCGTCTTTGCATTGCTGGTCTACACCGGAGTCGCCATTTCGCAAAAAGCCTTGCCGGCGCTAGGGGTCGTGGCCTTCGACAATCATAGCCTGCGCGGCGTCCACGGCCTGTTATCTAATCTGACCATTGGCTTGATCGGGGCGCATGCCGCGCTGCATTGGAATTGGATTGTCGGCTTGTTTCGTGGCCGTAAATCAACCGCCACTATAGAGGTACTTTCCTAATGATCAACACACTACTGCGTTATTTCGCTATCGTCGCCGTCATCATCGCCCTAATGGGCGTGACCCACCTTGGGATGAACATGCGCAGCGGCGGCCAAGTCAATGCCGAATTCGCACCTCGTCCCGCAGGTCGCGGCGGTCGCGGCGGGCACGGCGGTGCTGGCCACCTACTGGGCTCGCTCTTGATTATCGGCGTGGTAGGAACTGCGGTCGCCCAAGTATCCCAACGCACCCGCCGCCAACGCCGGTCACTGATTAGCGCCTAATTGTCGGTGTCGCTCACCCCCATGCACAGTGGTGTATGGGGGTTTTTGGTGTCAACTGGTACATGGTAGGTTGTTACGATTGATTAATCAGACCCCTATCTATTTTTAGACACCTATTAACAATGAGGGCCTCACGATTTGATGAGTTGATAATACAGACTCGGCATACTGAAAAGGGTCATAAATGGAGGTATGCATGAATCGCCGTCAACTGCCGTTGCTCCGTGAGTCGCTCACATTAGTTGGGTTTGTCATCATCAATATCGCATTAATCTGTGCGTTTACCTTTTATCCCCTCATCCAAGGCATTCAGCTCAGCCTGTATCAGTGGGATTTTATTAGTCCCTTCAAAACATTTGTGGGCGCCCGCAATTATGTGCGTATGTTCAACGACCGCACGTTTTGGCAAATCATGCGCAATACATTTGTGTTTACC
Source organism: Roseiflexaceae bacterium (assembly GCA_040397035.1). GTDB lineage: Bacteria > Chloroflexota > Chloroflexia > Chloroflexales > Roseiflexaceae > UBA965. Next base: position 1,406 of record JBBAWW010000056.1, read on the forward strand.
TTTAGTACCGTTTCATTGACGGTAGTGTGCGCTTTCGGATTGGCGTTGTTGTTGTCGTTGCCCTTGCGTGGCCGCGAATGGACGCGCGGGGTAGTTTTTTTGCCTACATTGCTGTCCGGGGCGGCCATCGCCTTGGTGTTTAATTATATCCTCGATGATCGCTACGGCATGCTGACCCAGTTTTTGCGTTTTTTCGACATCAAAAGCCCATCGTTTTATACCGACCCGTTTTGGGCCATGGTCGGGATTGTCGTCACCATGGTCTGGAAGCAGGCGGGCTATGGGGCAGTGATTTTGATTGCCGGTCTGCAAGGCATCGACCATACCTTGTATGAAGCAGCTGCTATCGATGGTGCTGGGCGGCGGGCGCGCTTGTGGTATATCACCATCCCCAGCCTGGCACCGATGTTGTTGTTTGTGGTGGTGACCGGGATTTTGGGGGCCTTCCAATCGTTTGACATCATCAAAGTCATGACCAATGGTGGCCCCATCAACGCCACCAACGTGCTGGTCTATCACCTCTATGAACGTGGGTTTGTCAACTTCGAAGCGGGTCCGGCAGGGGTACTCACGGTGGTTATTTTTGTCATCATGCTCGTACTGACCGTATTGCAATTACAAGTAGGAGCACGCAACAATGCCGTCTAATACCGCACCTCGCATTTCGTTGCTACAGATTTTGGCCTATGTCGCCATGGCTATCGTGATTATCCTGATCGGGTTGCCGTTGATTTGGATGCTATTTGCGTCGTTCAAGCAGACCGATGAAATCTATCGTATGCCGGGGACTTTTTTCCCTGAGCAACCCACCTTGATGAACTATCCCGCTGCCTGGAATGCGGTACCGTTTGGGCGCTACTTTATCAATAGTCTGATTACCACCATCGCGGCTACCGCTTCCAAAATGATTCTGGCGCTGTTGTGTTCCTATGCGCTGGTGTTTACCAAGGCGCCCAAATGGCTCAAGGATGGGGCGTTCTTGTTGATTGTGGCGGCCTTGATGGTGCCAGGTCAAGTCGTGATCGTGCCTAATTATGTCACCATGTCGATGTTGCAATGGGCGGATAGCTACCAAGGGATTATTTTGCCCAACGCCGCTACTGCTTTCGGGACATTTTTGCTTCGGCAATATTGCTTGGGGTTGCCCTACGAAGTGGTCGAAGCAGCCGAAATCGACGGGGCCAGCCACTGGCAACGCTTGTGGTTGGTGATTATGCCGATGGCCCAACCGGCGTTAGTGACGGTGGGGTTGTTTGCGGTGGTATCAGAGTGGAACGACTTCCTCTGGCCGTTGATCATCACCAACACCAACGAAATGCGCACCCTGCCGATTGGGCTCTACCGCTTGTATCAGACCGAGGGATTGCAAAACTGGGGCATCATCATGGCGGGCACAGTGTTTGTGGTAGCGCCCATCGTGTTGTTGTTTGTACGCGCACAAAAGTTCATCATCGAGGGAATCGCAGCCGGGGCCGTACGCGGCTAGTCATCACGGTGTAACCGACCAGCATTTGGTCGTACACATACATACTGTATTGGTTTTTACCAAAGGAGCAGACACATCATGGACGCCAAGTTGAACCGACGTCAATTCCTGCGAGCAATGGCGGTCGTAGGCGGCAGCACCCTCATCGTAGCCTGTGGCGCACAAGCCACCAGCCAACCGACGGCCGAGCCCACCGCCGCATCCGCCGTAGCCACAGAAGCGCCGGCCGCTACCGTTGCGCCCACCGTCGTCATGGAACCAACCCAAACCTCCGTCATCGATGTAACCTACTGGGGTTCATTCAGCGGTGGTCTCGGCGAAGCCGAAAAAGCCATGGTTGACAGCTTCAATGCCTCACAAAGCAACGTCAAGGTGAACTATCAATTCCAAGGCAACTACGAAGAAACCGCCCAAAAATTGACTGCCGCCATCCAAGCCAAACAAACGCCTGAAATCAGCTTGTTGTCAGACGTATGGTGGTTCAAATTCTACGTTGCCGGTGCCTTGCAACCCGTCAAAGACTTGATGGCTGCTGCCAAAATCGACCCCACCGACTACGTCGATTCATTGATCAACGAAGGTACCCGCAAGGGCGACATCCACTGGACGCCATTTGCCCGTAGCACCCCGTTGTTCTACTACAACAAAGACATGTTTGCCGCTGCCGGCTTGCCCGACCGTGGCCCTGCAACCTGGGCTGAATTCGCCGAATGGGCACCCAAATTGATGCAATTGCCCATCATGGCCCAACCCACCCCAGATGCCGCTGCCACCACCCCCGTCCCCACCGTGTCACCCGACACCAAGTTGATGGCCTTTGCCCACCCCAACAGCGCCAGCTATGTAGCTTGGTTGTTCCAAGGCGTGATTTGGCAACACAGCGGTAGCTACAGCGACCCCGACTTCACCATCCGCATCCAAGAAGAAAACGGCGTGCGCGCTGGTAAGTTCTACCAAGACAGCGTCCGCAAGGACAAGTGGGCTTACAACGCCAAAGATATCGGCGCTGACTTCCTCAACGGCTTGACCGCCACCACCATGGCCAGCACCGGCGGTTTGAAGGGCTTCGAAAAGAACGCCAAGTTCAACGTCGGTACCGCCTTCTTGCCAGAAGTCGATCAATTCGGTTGCTGCACCGGCGGCGCTGGTTTGTCAATCATGGCCGGTTTGCCTGCCGAAAAGCAACAAGCTGCCATGCAGTACATTGCCTACGCCACCAGCCCCGAAGGTACCACCACCTGGTCACAAGCCACCGGCTACATGCCCGTGCGCAAATCGGCCATGGAATCAGAAGCCATGAAGCAGTACTTCGTAGCCAGCCCCAATGCCAAGACGGCCGTCGATCAGTTGGCCAAAACCAAACCCCAAGATTCGGCTCGCGTCTTCATCCCCGGCGGCGACCAAATCATCGGTAAGGGTCTCGAACGCATCATGCTTGGTGCCGAAGACGTTGCCACCGTATGGGCCGACGTCAAGTTGACCCTCGAAGAAACCGGCGCCCCCATCATGGAAGCCATGAAGACCATGGAAGGATAATACCTTCTTCCTTCACTTGCCCCCCTGTCAACGCACTGTTGGCAGGGGGGTTTGTTGCGTCTCAAACCCGCCCCTCACTCAGCAGTTTTTTGTTAAGATAAAGGGGAGACAAAAACAGCTATGAGGTTGCAACACACCAATGGATTTAACCAGCTTATCCCCCCTCGATGGGCGTTACCGCAACGATGTCAGCGAACTAGCCGGATTTTTTTCGGAAGCGGCGCTGATGCGCTACCGCTTGCGCGTCGAAGTCGAATATCTGATCATGTTGACAAAGGCCCGCAGTATCCCCACCGTCGCACCCCTCGAGCCCGCCCAAATCAGTCAATTACGCGAGCTCTATCGCGACTTTGGACCCACCCAAGCCGCACAAATCGCCGCCATCGATGCCCGCGTCAACCACGACGTCAAGGCCATCGAATACTGGATGCGCGACCAACTCGACCGCATCGGGATTGGCCACCTCAAAGAAATGGTGCACTTTGGGCTGACCAGCGAAGATATCAACAACTTAGCGTACTCGTTGATGATGCGCGAAGCCCGCGACCTCGTCATCAGCCCGGCCATCGGCGATATCATGAATCACCTGCACCGCATGGCCCTCGAAGAAGCCCACACCGTGATGCCGGCTCGCACCCACGGCCAAATCGCCACGCCAACGACATTTGGCAAAGAAATGGCGGTCTTTTTGGCGCGCCTCAAACGCAACCGCGATACCCTCAACGGCATCGCCCTGACCGGCAAGCTCAACGGCGCCACGGGGACATTGGCGGCGCATCAAGTGGCGATGCCTGATGTCGATTGGGCGCTTTTTTCCAAGGCATTTGTACGCTTGCTGGACCTCGAACCGGTGTTGCTGACCACTCAAGTCGAACCCCAAGACAGCATGGCCGAGGTGCTCGATGCCATGCGGCGGATTTGTACGATTTTGACCGACCTCAACCAAGATTTGTGGCGCTATGTCTCAGACGGCTACTTGGTGCAACGCCCCAAGGAAGGCGAAGTGGGTTCGTCGACGATGCCCCACAAAGTCAACCCAATCGACTTCGAAAACTCCGAAGGTAATTTGGGTATGGCCATCGCCTTGTTTGAGTTTTTTAGTCGCAAATTGCCTATTTCGCGCTTGCAACGCGACCTGACCGGCAGCACTGTACTACGCAACCTCGGCGTGGCCTGTGGCCACATGTTGTTGGCCTGTCGGCGCTGTGCCAAGGGGCTGAGCAAAGTCCACCCCGACCGCCCCGCCATGCAAGCCGCCGTCATCGCCCATCCCGAAGTGTTGGCTGAGGCCTATCAGACCATTTTGCGCCGTGCGGGTGTGGCCGAACCATACGAGCTCCTGAAAAACTTGACTCGCGGGCATGCCCCCACCATGGCCGATTTACATGCCTTTGTCAAAAAACTGCCGGTGACCAAAGCGGTCAAGGCGGAATTGTTGGCATTGACCCCCGAAACCTACATCGGTATTGCGCCCAAATTGGCACAGACAATCGTCCCCAAATTTTAGACGTACAGCCGCAGCCTGCTACGTCTCTCCGGGTGCCGTGGCACCCGGCATCACATGGAGCCCTTGCCGTACAGCCGCAGCCTGCTACGTCTCTACTTTATACTTCCGACTTTATACTTCCGACTTCATACTTCATCGAGGGAACTTATCCACTCCTGCGTTCGTCATGCAAGAGTTATCTCGGATTTTTCTATCATGTAAAGGCTACGTCATGAAGCGATTGTTTATTCTGGTACTGCTTGCGTTGGCCTTTGTGCCAGCGGCAGTATTTGCTGCAAATCCTCCACCGCCACCACCACCTCCTCCCCAAGCAACGATGGTTGGCCCTACCCATGGTGGTGGTGAGTATGGTGGCGGCGACAATGGTGGCGACGACAATGGTGGTGGCGGTCACATCCGTCCATTACGGATTGTCGACCAAACGCCCGACATTGCGCTTGTGACCGAAAATTTAACTGAACGGATTCGCCTCAGGGTGCGCGTTCGTGGTGGCAGTCAGCCCTACAATTACACTTGGTATCAAGGTGATGTGGGTGATACCAGCACCGAGATCGGCTATCGCTCACGCATCCGCCTGACCCTCGAGCCCGGTAACTATACCTACTGGGTCCAAATCACCGACAACCAAAACAACACCATCGATTCTGATCCGATTCAGGTCGACATTACCGCCCCAGATGCTACCGGGCCGCTGACGATTGTCGATCAATCAGGCGATACCACCCTCGTCACCACCGATGGCACCGCCAATCTGCCGTTATTTGTGACCGCCATTGGTGGCAGCGAACCCTACAGCTATACCTGGCTCCAAGACGATGGCTCAGACACCGGTATGGTCGTCGGCAATGACGCCAATATTGCCCTCGATTTGCCCATTGGCAACTATTATTTCTGGGCCCAAGTAGCTGACGCCAACGGTGAAATGGTCGAGTCTGACCCCGTTGCCGTGACCGTTGAACCAGAACTCATCCGCTTTACCACAGATTTACAAGATGCGTCAGGAATCTGGAATGTTGATCAGGCCAATGTGCCCATGGGTGTAGCCGTCACTGGTGGCACCGCACCCTACATCTACAGCTGGGTATTGGAAGGCGCAACCCCTGCCGATGACCAAATCGTGCAATCGAGTGATGTGGCCACCTATACGGCCACCTTCACCGATCCTACCGAAACTGCCCGTAGCTACTACGTGATGGTGAGTGATGCCAACGGCGAGCTGGCCACCTCACGCTACGCCAAAATCGACTTCACCGTCCCGCCCATTCGCTTTGTCACCCAACCGGGCAATGCCACTGCCAAATGGATTGGTAACGAAATCACCTTTGTCGTCAATAGCGTCGCCACCGGTGGCGCAGGCGCCCTGACCTACACGTGGCATATTGGCACCCCCAACGCTGCCGGCGCAGTGGTTGCCAACACCCGGGCTGGCACGGTACGAATGGGTAATGTCACCCCAGGCAATCGTACCTTCTATGTGGTTGCCAGTGATGTCCGTGGCCGAAGTGTAAGCAGTCGCGTGATTACCGTCAAGGTACCCGCCATGCCCAAACCCAGCGCTACCCCACGCCCCAGCGCCACACCGCGCCCGACCGCCACCCGCCGACCATAACCTGGCAACTCAACCCCCCCAGTGCAATCATGCACTGGGGGGGTTTTTGTCTCTTCGTGCACCCTGTCGCAATACGTCACCGCAACACACACAGTAACAGTGAGGATTGCACCCTAGACGCACAGGGAACTTCTGTCTCGACCACACCGCCATAGTCTCAAGGCTTAAAGATACGGAGTACATCATAATGAGGATTTTACTCTAGACGCACAGGGAACTTCTAGCAAACTCACACCGTCATAATCTCAAGACTTAATTACACGAAGCACGTTATAAAGCACAAACTCATCCTCATCGTCGCGTTCATTCTGGGCATGTTCCCGTTCATGGCATTTGCCGCCCCTAGTCGCATCGTGGCATTGCAAATCAAGAAACAACCGATCAATGTCACCACCACCACACTGAGTAGCAGCAAAAAAATCGAACTCGCAATCGAAGCTACCGGCGGCACCAAGCCCTATACCTACACCTAGTACCAAGGCAGTGTCGGCGATACCACCACGGTAGTAGGCAATCGGAGCAAACTCAGTAGCACGTTGGCAATTGGCAGCCATAGCTATTGGGCACGCGTCAGCGATGCCACCAGCGCCACAATCGATAGTAATGCAGTCAATGTGGCCATCGCAGCCTTCGTAGCCCCGACCCCCGTGCCACTGCGCATCACGTCACAATCACGCGACATGGCTTATAGCATCACCGCAGCCAACAAAGTCATCGAACTCAAAGCCGAAGCCGCCGGCGGCACCAAACCCTACACCTATGTATGGTACCGTGGCGCAGTTGGTGATACCAGCACCATTGTCGGCACCCACAAAGAAACCAAGCAAGTTGTCACCCTTGGTACCTATGCCTACTGGGCCCGAATTACTGACTTCAATAGCAACACCATTGACTCTGTAGCCGTCAATGTCGTCATCTCCCCACTCACATTAGTATTCAGCAGTGAGCCCCGCAATAGCCTAGCCGTATGGCGCGGTACCCAAGCCACCACGATCCTCAGTGCCAAAGCCAAAGGCGGCGTCCCACCCTTGAGCTATGCCTGGCAACTCAATGGCGCCACTGTCGGCACTGGCCCTAATTTGCAAGTCACCTTTAACTCATTCACCGATACGGCGCGTCTCTATAGTGTGATTGTCACCGATGCCGCCGCAAGTAGCATCACTTCACGGGCCGCAACTGTCGCAATTAACATCCCTAGTATCTGGATTGTGGCACAACCACGCGCCACTACCGCCACCTGGAGTGGTGATGATGCCACCGCCATCATGAGTATCCGCGCCGCAGGCGGGGCTGGTGCCTTGACCGTAAATTGGTATACTGGCACACCAGCAGCACCTAGCGTATTGATTGGCACCGGCGCATTTAATGTGGTCCGCATCAGCAATGCCGTCGCGGGGAATCAGTCAGTCTATGCCGTCGTTACCGATGTGGTTGGCACTCGTGCCACATCACGACCAGTCATTGTACTGATTCCCACCAAGCCCATCCCCACCGCCACCGCAGTACCCACCGCCACCGATACCGCAGTGCCTACCGCCTAACCGGTAATCACCTAACAGCCAAACCGCCCACATCAGATGGAGTGATGTGGGCGGTTTGCTTGCGTTTTACTATTCTGGGTAGGCCCGATTGCGCCAGCGCAACACTGGCGCCTCCACAAAATAATAGCTCAGTGTTGCCACCCCAAACGTCAGCGCAATATAAGCACCAAACAACGCACCGAGTATCGGCCACGTCGTCGCAGCGTTGAAGGCACGATCAAGGAAAATAACCATCATCACATGGTATAAATAAAGCGAATAACTAATCAATGCAATCCAAGAAACAAGACGATTGAATGACTGATTACCGAGCGTTGTCACTGATTCAATCACCGGGATAACCAACACCGCCCCCACCGTAATCACAATATGACTCCAAAATAACTGTGGCATAAACCACCGTTGCTGATCAACCAGCAACATCACTCCAACGGAAAATAATACAATTCCTGGCGCAAACCCCATCTGTGCCAGCTGCCCAAACCATGTCGGGCGTTGAGTGCGCACGAGTTGCAACACAATCCCCCACGCCATCGAGTCGAGGCGTACATAACTGGTTACATTAATGTTATCGACAATTTCAAGCGGCAACACTATCTGGTATATTACCCGCCCAAGCATAGCAATGCCTGCAAAAAAAATCAACGTCATGATAAATGCATGCAAGTGTGGCTTATTTTTTATCATCAAAAATAACAATAGTGGGAACAAAAAATAAAATAGTTCTTCGGTACTAAGGCTCCACCAAAAAGAAAGATCAACAGATTGATGTAATGGATTAAACGATCCTACAAACAAAATACTTTTAATATATTCACCCAAATTTGTCGGCGCAGCAATCATCCAAACCACCAATGCAGATACATAGGCAGCCGGTAACGTGCGGAGCCACCGCCGCATCCAAAAACGAATGACTACCGCAAAATCATTAATCCGTGACAAGTTACGTAGCAAAATCCCACCAATTAAATACCCACTTAATGCAAAAAATATGTCAACACCAATCGAACCTAAATGCACAAACCAACGAAAGACAAAGGGATCCCCTGACCATTCTACAAATGTAAGTGCGGTAAAATGCGCAACCATCACACACAATACTGCAATTGCCCGCATCACATCTAATCCGAGCCGCCGCCCTGTACCCAGCACAAATACAGTATTGGGTTGCACTTGTCGTTGCCGCCAAGCAAAATAAAGCATTGCCAAAACCGCTACACTCCGACCGCGTGAATCTAACCACAACGACGGATTTGCAAACCCCGTATGTGTTTCCTGATACAACATCACGAGATAGACAAGACTCAAGAGCCCCCAAATCGCCAGCCCTAACCAACGACTCCGCCACAACCATATCCCTGCCGCACCTAAAGGCAACCAATATCCTGTCACGATGCCCAATAACACTAACCATTCAGGCAAATTATGCCAACTCGCCACTCCATGATAAATGGTCAATGACGAAATCAATACCCCTAAATCACGCTCATCCCCTGCTACTCGTAGCGTATTACTCGTAATTTGCAGAGTATCAGCAGTCGACGCCGGAGGCATAAGCAATGACACCACCCGCCAATGCGTATCAGTATGCGTCGTAATCCGCATTTGTTGTAGCTGCATTTGTACATCAAGTGGCATACCAGGTGCTTGACACCACCGCCAGCGTATCGTACGCCAACCAAAATCAGCATAACGTTGTACGTTAATTTGTGTTTGCGACCCAAACCATGTTCCCGCCGAATCAACACCAACAATACCACGGATATTGGATGTTTTTTGGAGTGGGATAGTGATTTGGGACGGTTGCCCACTATACAATACCCACACCGCAACCCAACTCGCCACCACCAAACAAACAAAACCGAAGGAAGTACTATGCCGTTTACTATCATGAAAAAAATTAAGCAATTGCATATTCCCTCCGTTACCCTTTACGACCACCACATAAGGGAATGATTCCTTATGTAACCTGAGTTCGGTATATGATGAGCGCCCATTTTCGATTACACTATAGTTATTGAAACCAGTGATAGCGAAATGGAGCGTTCACGACGATTATACTTGAAATTTTCTGTGATGTCGATGATTTCTGTACCGCTACGACACCGATTATTCAGCGCTACATGGCTTTATAATGCGCAATCGTGCACGTACACGGCATGTGAACGAAATAATAAAAATCCTCATTTTTTTTCATACATCAAACCAACGTTGCGACAAACATTTCTATTTTGGCACCATTCACAGCCGTTTTCGGCGCGAATTTACGCAATTAGTTAGCTATTCACGCTTCATTGAATATCTCAAAATCGTGTAGCCGTACCGCTGTTGGTACCTCCGTAGCCAATTTGGCCAATGTATGGAAATTTAATTTACTGATTCCACTACATTACCGATGTACCACAATCGACACATCGCTCAGCATGCCGTATTTCGTGATATTGCCCAACAAGGGAAAACCTCAGTGGGTTGGTTTTATGGTTTCAAACTACATCTTGTCTGTAATGACTATAGTGAATTATTAGCGGCGACAATTACCCTAGGGAATGTTGATAATCGCCAAAAAATACCACAATGTGCAATCGGTCTTCATGGCAAATTAGTCGCTGGTAAGGGTTATATCTCTGCACCATTAGCCACAGACTTATGGAAAAAATCAACAGCTTGAATATATCGCACGGTACAAGAAAAACATGACAAAACACCCGCGTATATCACCAGCGCACGAACAATTGCTTGGGCAACGACGTATTATTGAAACGGTCATCGATTAGCTAAAAACATGATACAAATCATGCATACCCACTGTCGAAGTGTTAATAGTTTTTTGGTCAATGTGCTGAGTGGACTCGTCGCGTATTGCCAAAAGGCAAAAAACCATCAATTTACCCAGCCAATACGCGGGTAAATTGATAGCGTATCTCGAACTGAGGTTATGTCGTGGTCACTATTCATCAATGCATACGTTTTTTACTCTGGGGTCACATACGACGCCGTAATCCCACCATCCACCGTAAATGTCGCCCCCGTCACAAACGACGACTCCGATGAGGCTAGGAACAAGGCCGCCTTGGCAATTTCGTGCGCTTCGCCAAATCGTCCCATCGGAATATGCACCAAGCGCCGTTGTTTTTTGGCATCTGTATCGAGGAACTTCATCAACAATTCAGTCCGCAACGGTCCCGGACAAATCGCATTCACCCGGATGTTTTCGCGGGCATGTACCACCGCCAACTCACGGGTCATCGACAACACCCCACCTTTGGAAGCGGTATAGGCGATTTGCGGTGTGGCAGCCCCCAACAAGGCCACAAATGAAGCCGTGTTGATAATCGAGCCACCACCTGCCCGTTGCAAGGCAGGGATGCCGTATTTACAGCCAAAAAAGACCCCTTTGAGATTGATGTTCATCGTCAAATCCCAAATGGCTTCATCAGTGGTCATGGCATTGTCGTCTTGGCTATGCATGATGCCGGCATTGTTGAACAAAATATGCAGCGCGCCAAAGGTCTCCTCGGCCGCCGCCACCATCGCCGCACTATCGGCGGCTTTGGATACATCGGCTTGCACAGCAATCGCATTGCCGCCACCGATTTCGGCGACTACAGTCTGCGCGGCAGCCAAATTAATGTCGGCGACAACCACTTTGGCCCCTTCTTGGGCAAACAACAACGCCGTTTCACGGCCGATGCCTTGACCGGCACCCGTAATCAAAGCCACTTTATTCGCTAAACGCATTATCTGCTCCTCATATATCCAAAAAAGACTCTGTCTATTCTACCTTAGGCGCGTTCGAAATAGCGCGCTCGTTCCCAACTGGTCACCACTTGATCAAAGGCTGCTTGCTCGTATTGCGCAAAGCGCAACAAATGGGCATGCACATCCGCTCCAAAGGCGTTTTGGGCCACACTACTCCGTTCGAAGCGTTGCATGGCGTCACGCAAGGTGCTCGGGATTTGCGGCAAAGCCCGCGCCGCATAGATGTCGCCATCAAAGGCCGCACCAGGTTCAATTTGCTGGCGGATGCCTTCAAGGCCAGCAGCGAGTCCCGCCGCATAGGCGATATAGGGGTTGGCGTCGGCGCCGGGGATGCGGTTTTCTACCCGTAACGATTTGTCGTGCCCCACCACCCGCAAGCCGGCAGTACGGTTATCGTAGCTCCAGGCAATGGTTGTGGGAGCCCACGAGCGTGATTGGTAGCGTTTGTACGAGGTAGGGTAGGGCGCAAAGCAGATTGCGAAATCCGCCGCATAGCGCATCCAGCCCCCCAAAAACCAGCGGAATTCGCGCGACGACAGTACCGGTCCACACGGCTCATCACCCGCAAACACTGCCTGGCCGTCGAGGCCACGCAGACTCATGTGAATGTGAGCGGAAGAGCCAGTATGTTTTTCATCCCATTTGGCCATAAAGGTGACACTTTTGCCCACACTGTCGGCGATTTCTTTGGCAGCATGTTTGTAGATCACATTGGCGTCACACTGGGTCAACACCGGTCCAAAGCGCAGGTTGATTTCTTGTTGGCCAATCCCCGCTTCGCCTTTGCTCCCTTCCACCGGCACCCCGCTGGCTTCGAGATGACGACGAATCGCGCCGATGACCGCTTCTTCGCGGGTGCCTTGCAAGATGTGGTAGTCCTCGTTGTAATAGCCGGAGGGTTTGAGGTTGTGGTAGTTTTTGGCGTGGGCTTGGGCATAGGAATCATCGAACAGGTAGAGTTCGATTTCGCTACCACCAAAGGCGGCATAGCCCATTTGCTGAGCAGCGTCAATTTGACGGCGCAATATCTGGCGAGGTGACACCGCGATGGCCTGATGGTCATCACGGGCGAGATCGCACAACACCATGGCGGTTTTGAGGAGCCAGGTGGCCAAACGCAGGGTGGTGAGATCGGGAGCCGCGTGCATGTCGCCGTAGCCTCGTTCCCAAGTGGCAAAGCTATAACCGGGGACGACGTTCATTTCCATGTCACAAGCCAGCAAGTAGTCACAGGCGTGCATGCCCTCACCGAGCACTTGATCGATAAAGAAGTGGCCATGGACGCGTTTGCCCATCAAGCGCCCATACAAATCGGGGAACACCACCAATACGGTGTCAATATCACCACGGCGGACTAACTCGCGGAGCGCATCGGCAGTCAACATACCGGTTGTCATTGGAGGTCCTCTTTTCATAAAAACCGCGTAGGAGTGCGAATATCATTTATTCACCCTATTGGCAACAAGTCATCTCGGGTATAATGAAATCACATGTGTTGTGTGTAGGGAGTGTGAATGATGAATGCAGGCACAAAAGCCGGTCTGGTATTTATTTTGCCCCAGTGCATTATGGTTATATTTGCGACAATACTTGGTTTCATTCCCGTGCTCGTCGCGAACGGTTCACCAATTGGCATTATCGGCTGCTGTTGTGCGCCGATAGGTTCACTTTTGTTGGCAGGGGCTGCAGGCTATTTTACCAGCAATTGGCATAGTGGGGATGACCTCAATCATCAAGCACTAATGGCCGGCTTGATTTCGGGGGTTGGTGCCCTGATCGGTGCCATCCTTTTTTGGGTAGTGTGTGGATTGCTGATTGCGTACTTCGCCAACGATGCCATACTCCAAGATGCCCTCAATCAAGCCCAAAAGATGCAGCCCAACACGCCGTTAGAATTTAGTTCACTCAAAGCGGTGATGGGCATGGCGGTATTTTTCATGGCAGGGATTGGCTTCATTGTCGGGTTATTATCACTCGGATTTTCATTGATTGGCAGTCTCATCGGGGTCAACATCACCCGTTCGTTGCAACGGCGCACTGTATAGCACCAGCCACTTTTTTGGCATCAGATAGCACCATTAGGGTAGGGTAATGTCGATTTTACAAATTCAGAACGTCAGCAAATATTACGGCGCCGAGCATATCTTTACCGGGATTGGATTCAATGTTAGCCGCGGCGAGCGCCTGGCCATCGTAGGCGTCAACGGCGCCGGCAAAAGCACCTTGTTGCGCATCATTGCCAACGAAGAAACTCCCAGCACCGGGGCGATTTCGCCGGCGCGGGGCATCCGCATGGCCTATTTGACCCAAGAAGCCCGGTTTGACGAACACCAAACCCTACGTGGGTTGTGTGACGAAGCACTGCAAAGCCTCTACCACATGCGCACCGAAATCAGCGAGCTCGAAGTCGCCATCGCCGATTCCACCCATCCCGAATGGAATGCCCGCATGGATCGCTATGGCGAGCTGTTGTCACGCTTTGAGCATGCCGGGGGCTACGACATCGAGCGCACCATCGCCCGCATCCTCGCAGGTCTGGGGTTTGACCCGGCCTACCACGGGCCGTTGCGCCTCGCTCAATTCTCAGGGGGGATGAAAACCCGCGCTGCCCTGGCTGCCATCTTGCTGTCGAGCCCCGATATTTTGCTACTCGACGAGCCCACCAATCACCTCGACCTGGCAGCCCTCGAATGGCTGGAGCGCTTCCTCAAGCAGTGGGACGGCACGTTGATTGTGGTATCGCATGACCGCTACTTCCTCGACCGGGTCACCAATCGCACCATCGAAATCGCTTTTGGGCGCCTCGATGGCGATTACCCAGGCGGCTACATGAAGTACCAGCAACTCAAAGCCGAGCGCATGGAATTGATGTGGAAGCAGTACCAAGCCCAACAAGAAGAAGTGGGTCGCCTCGAAGCCTTTATCCGACGCTACAAGAACAGCACCCTCAGCACCCAAGCCCGTGGCCGCGAACGCCGCCTCGAGCGCCTCAAAGAGGGCTGGCAAGGGGGCAGCGGCAAAACCGAAGCCTTGATGACCCGTCCCGAACAACAACGCAAACTTGCCTTGGCCATGCAAGCTAGCCAACGGGGCGGCGATATCGTATTCCAATTCGAGCGCCTCGGGGTGGGCTATGTGCTCCCCAACAGCGAGCACATTACCCTGTTTACCGTGCCCGAATTGCAACTCTATCGTCAGCAACGGGTGGCCCTGATGGGGCCCAACGGCGCCGGCAAAACCACCTTGTTGCGCACCATGGTGGGCGAATTACCGCCACTACGGGGTAATGCGCGCTTGGGCAGCAACGTCCAAATCAACTACTACGCTCAGTCCCACGAAGGACTGACGATGACCAATAGTATTCTCGACGAAATGCGCCGCGTCCGGCCAACCCTCAAAGAAGCCGAAGCGCGCACCTTTCTCGGCCGCTTTTTGTTTAGTGGCGACGATGTCTTCAAACGCATCAGCGATTTGTCGGGTGGCGAACGGGGGCGGGTCGCCCTCGCCCAACTCACCCTGATCGGCGGCAATCTGCTCATCCTCGACGAACCGACCAACCACCTCGACATCGGCGCCCGTGAAGCGCTCGAAGACGTGCTCAACGAATACGACGGTACACTGTTGTTTGTATCGCACGACCGCTACTTCATCGATGCCGTGGCCGATACACTGTGGATTGTCGACGAAGGCAAAATCACCGTGTTTGACGGCAATTACAGCGAATACCGTGAGCACATCGAGCAACGCGACAAAAAACCAACCACCCTCGCTACCCCCAATGTTCCCAAAGCGACCCCTACGCCCAACAAACCAGCTACCCAACTCCAAGGGCCACCCCAAACCAAAGAACAAGAGCGCGAATCACGCCGCCGCCAACGCCGTGGCGAACAACTCGAACAAGAAATCGCCCAGCTCGAGGCCGAACGCCAAGCGATTACCACCGCCTTGTCGGGACACGAAACCGACCCCAAACGGATTGCCGCCCTCTCTGCCCAATACAGCGAACTCGAACAAAAGCTTCAAATTCACTACGATGAATGGGCGGCGTTGGTCGGATAATAATCGACTTTTGTACGCCATATACCGATAACTATCCACAATACGCCCACGCCACCACAGCACAATCTTGTGGTAGTGTGGGCGTATTGCATGCATCACCTCAAACCGCCTCTGCACCGTACCTACGCCACGGTAAACAGGTACATTACTGTCAAATTATCCACATTTTTAAATATTGCATCCCAATCACATATTCACTAGTTTTCCACCCGTATTCCCCCGGTTATCCGCAGGTTATCCACGAGTTATCCACAATATTTTTCCACCGGTTTTCCACCGTCATTCTGTTGTTTTTCTGCTTGTTATGCATAAAAAACACGAGGATGCGAATAGCATCCCCGTGTTCTTACAACAACATTAGCGGGGCACAAACGATGTTTCGGCGTTGAGGCGGCGCACAAACGCCGCAATCAAACGGGCAGCGTTGAGGGCATCGTTGATGTCGATCATTTCGTTGGGCGAATGCATGTAGCGATTGGGGATCGAAATCACCGCCGTGGCAATGCCGGCCCGGGCCGTATGAATGGCATCGGCATCCGTCGCCGTGCGTGACGGATTGGATTGGATGCGGTAGGGGATGCCGGCTTGTTCGGCTGTTTCACGCAACATTGCAAACACCATTGGGGCATTGGCGGAGCCACGGGTCAACACGGGGCCACCCCCGATAGCAATATCGCCTTGGGAATTGCGGCTGGCATTGGGGTGATCGGTGGCAAAGGTCACATCGACGGCAATCGCCACCTGTGGATCAAAGGCAAAAGCCGAGGTGCGGGCACCTGCAAAGGTGATTTCTTCTTGGGCCGTCGCCACCGCAGCGACTGTTGCCGCTGGGCGCTCACTCGCCAACAAGCGCAGGGCTTCGAGTACCACAAATGCGCCAATCCGATTGTCGACACCACGACCAATCACGCGGCCGTTGGCGAGGATGAGTGGGTCGGCGTCGATAACGGCCGAAGCACCCACACTAATCAGTTCATTGGCTTCGTCACGTGAGCAGGCGCCGATGTCAATCCACAAATCTTCGATGCGCGAGACTTTGGTGCGATCTTCGGGGGTCATCAAATGGATGGGCTTTTTGCCAATCACCCCCCGCACAAAGCCGTCACGGCCGAGAATGCGGATGCGTTGGCCAACCAGTACTTGACTATCCCAGCCGCCAATGGGTTGGAAGTAGCAGAAGCCTTTATCGTCGATATGCGAAATCATCAAGCCGATTTCGTCGATGTGTCCAGCCAACAACACACGGGGCGCACCGCCGTTGAGGACGGCATACGAGCTCCCCAGCACATCACCATAGACGTGGTCGGCGAATTGTTCGGCTTCGTGGCGCCACACCCGGGCGGCAGCGATTTCATCGCCTGACGGGCTGGTGGTATTGAGTAAACGCATCAACGTGGCACGTGCAGCATCGCTCATGACAGTTCTCCCTTTCACAATGAATTGCGGTTCAGCTATAGCGTAGCATATTCCATCAAGTATCGCATTGTCACCTCGTTATTTGCGAAAACGGGAGACTACCACCCCTGTAGTATGCGCAATCAGGCGACCGGCGGCAGTGGCCAACTCACCGTAGCTCCAGCGTCGCCCTTTCACGGTGGTCTGGCGTTGCTCGATGGCAGTCCGCAGGTGGGCGGCAGTATGACCATTAAACAACGTAACGCCATAGCCGACGGTTTCGAGCAGATGTGAATCACTGCCACCAGTAATCGGCAATCCGAGTGTGGCAGCCGCTACAGTTGCTTGACAATTCGCTCGTTGAGGGAACAAGCTCGAGTTCATCGTCTCGATGGCATCAAATTGCCAATGCGGCTGCGTACCTTGGGCATGTTCGAGTAGACGATGGCGCCCTAACGAGCGCACCATCCAGTCGTAGGGGTGAGCCGCCACCGCGAGTCCTCCTTGGACATGGATAGCGGCGATGGTGTCGCGGGCCGACATACCGGTACGAATATGGCGCTCGATAAAGTAAGCCAGCATATGCCCTTCGCGGGTCGAGATTTCTTCGCCGATAATCACGTCGAGATTGCGTGCTTGGGCATATTGTTGGGCTTCGTAGGCGCCATCAATTGCATCGTGATCGGTGACCGCAATCACGCGGAGGTCGGTATGGTCACAGACATAATCGACCAATTGGGCGGGGGTACTATAGCCATCGCTATAGTTGATGTGCAAATGTAAATCAGCTTTGCTGGTGGTGGCGGGTGCGTAATCCATTCTGTCATTCTTTCACACAAAAAAACCGTAACGGCGTGCTACGCCGTTACGGTATCGACCAAACGAGAGCGTCTTAAGATGGCACATTTCCCAAACTGCGCATTGTGAATGTTGCCACAGTTTTTTGAATCAAGCGCGTCCCGGCAATTGCCAAATCTGCCATACTCCAGTGCCGACCGGCGACTTGGGTTTGACCGGTAATAATCGCATGCCGCAACTGCAATGCACTTGTACCTGCAAACACTGTATACCCATACGCAACGGTATCAAGCAGATGCGAGTCACTGCCACCTACTGCAGGAATCCCCAACGTACGGGCATCGATTGCGGCCCGTACATTGGCGCTACGTGGGCGCAAGCTCGCATTCATCGTCTCGATGGCATCAAAGGCCCAAAACGGCTCGGCGCCACCGGCGTGACGCATCATGCCATAATGCCCTAGCGAGCGCACCATCCAGTCGTAGGGGTGGGCCGCTACCGCGAGTCCCCCTTGGTCATGGATGGCAGCAATGGTATCGCGGGCCGACATGCCGGGGGGAATCAGTTCCTGGATAAAGTAGGCCAACAAGTGCCCTTCGCGGGTCGATATTTCTTCGCCGATAATGACATCTAATCGACTTCCCTCAGCACATCGTTGTGCTTCGTACGCGCCGGCAATCGCATCATGGTCGGTCACTGCAATCACCCGCAGGTCGGTTTTGGTGAGTACATGGTTCACCAATTCGGCTGGGGTACAATGGCCATCGCTATGAATCGTGTGCAGATGAAGGTCGGCGGTGCTCAGCATATTGGTGTGCATCTGGTTGTTCACCTTATTGTCGCATTTACACCTCTACAATGCCACACGCAGGTTATCGATTTACACTATATGTATTAAAAAACTGCTAACGGTGCGTAAATAATCAACTATCGGAGCGCCGCAACAGGCTACGTCGCTATGTGGTGACACGTACAAATGACAAAGAGTGGCACGCCACCTACACAACACACCGAGCGAGGGAAATCCTCGCTCGGTGTTGCATCACCCACGCAATATGATGTGTGTTACGACTCACTTTTTCGTAGTGGGGGTTGCCGTCTTGGTTTTGGTAGCGATAGATGTTGCTGTCTTGGTGGACGTCGCAGTATTGGTACGTGAGGCGGTGGACGTCGCAGTATTGGTACGTGTGGCGGTGGACGTCGCAGTATTGGTACGTGAGGCGGTGGACGTCGCAGTATTGGTACGT
>JBBAWW010000056.1:20442-21724 GCA_040397035.1 Roseiflexaceae bacterium
GTGGCGGTGGCGGTTGACGTGGGCGTCTTGGTAGACGTGGCGGTCTTGGTGTTTGTCTTGGTCTTGGTGTTCGTCTTGGTGGATGTGTTCGTCTTGGTGGGCGTAGACGTCTTGGTAGACGTCGCCGTCTTGGTGTAGGTGGCGGTTGGGGTACTTGTCAGTACGGGACCAAATGCAATAGGTGGCAAATAGTTGCCCATATGGTCACTCAATTCACCCCGATAATGCATATCGTTGTAGCCGAGTTCACCTTCGTCATTTAATCCCCAACACTTCAGTTTATTGGTATTGGTGACGGCACAGGTGTAATACACTCCCACCAAGATCTTTTTTGCCGTGATGTCATCACCGAGGTCGACAGTGGCCAGATTATCACCCATTTGACCTGAGCCGTTGCCACGCGTCGTGGTATCGCCATAGCCGAGTAGGCCATTCGTGTTATCGCCCCAACACTTGATGCTGTCATCGTCGCGGATAGCACAGGTATGATATGCTGCTACACTCAGTGACTTAGCCGTATGCCCACTGCCCAGATCGACGAGTTGCAGGTTGGTGCCCATCTCATTTGATTCGTCACCACGATGATTCATTGTACCAATCCCTAGTTGCCCGTATTCGTTATTGCCCCAGCAGGCCACAGTGCCCGTATCAAAGCGCACACAGGTTGTGTCACCGCCAGCGACCAATTGCGAAATGATGCGTGACCCGACATCGACAGCGGCCAAGGATGTCATGCCGTAATCGCCACTACTATCACCACGATTAGTAGTATCGCCCAGCCCGAGCTGGCCGGATGAGTTCAATCCCCAACATTTGACGGTATTATTGTCGAGCAGGGCACAAGTGTGGGAGCTACCGGTAACGATAGCCTTGGCGGTACGGCCATTGCCGAGGTTGACGATGTCCAGATCAGCGCCCATTTCGCTAGGGTTAT
Organism: Roseiflexaceae bacterium; assembly: GCA_040397035.1. GTDB lineage: Bacteria > Chloroflexota > Chloroflexia > Chloroflexales > Roseiflexaceae > UBA965. The sequence continues at coordinate 21,377 of JBBAWW010000056.1, forward strand.
CACCACGATTCTCGATTTCATCCAGCCCGAGCTGACCACTACCGTTCAATCCCCAACACTTGACGCTGGCGTCGTCAAGAATGGCACAGGTATGGAATCTGCCGGTACTAATTGCCTTGGCGGTATAACCACTACCGAGGTCAACTGCTAGCAGATTACTGCCCATTTCACTTGCATCGTCGCCACGATTGTTTATATCGCCTTGCCCAAGCTCAATACCTACGCCAAAACACCTCACCCCTAGCGTCATTCCATGCCGGTTGCGATGGCAACCGTCGCGTGGAATCTCCCGCGGCTTGCCATAGGATAGGCACACGACGGCGGGGTATTCTCGGTAGGAGATTTTAC
>JBBAWW010000057.1:0-21515 GCA_040397035.1 Roseiflexaceae bacterium
CAGCACAGGATTCATTTACCCACACGTTGTCGCACTTGAATTGACAATCCGCCATATAAATAACTCGTGGTATAATATCGCACATTCGATTTCATCCTATTGGCGTATTGGTACCGATTGGTACACGTCACCCCCTGAAGAATACGAGGCAAGACTAGATGAGCGACATTACCCAGTTTCGTGCCAAAAATGGCGAAGCAATTACCATCCAAAACGGCACATTACACGTTCCCAACAATCCTGTGGTGCCCTATGTCGAAGGTGACGGCACTGGCCCCGATATTTGGCGTGCCAGCGTGCGGATTTTCGATGCAGCCATCGCCAAAGCCTATAACGGCCAACGCAAAATCGAATGGCTCGAAGTCCTCGCCGGCGAAAAAGCCTTCACTGCCACCGGTAATTGGTTGCCTGATGCCACTGTCGAAGCCTTCAACCACTATTTGGTGGGCATCAAAGGTCCCTTGACCACCCCCATCGGCAAAGGCATGCGTAGCCTCAACGTGGCCTTGCGCCAATTGCTCGATTTGTATGTCTGCTTGCGCCCGGTGCGCTGGTTTACCGGTGTCCCGTCACCTGTGCGCCACCCCGAAAAGGTCGACATGGTCATCTTCCGTGAAAACACCGAAGATATTTATGCCGGTATCGAATATACCCCCGGCTCACCTGAAGCCGCCAAATTGCTTGAATTTTTGCAAGCCAACTTCCCCAAAGATTTCGCCAAAATCCGCTTTGGCACGTCAGAAAAAACCGCTGAATACAACAGCCGTATCGGCAACGACAATGACGTTGTCGAAGTCGGTTTGGGTATCAAGCCCGTCAGCAAAACCGGCTCACAGCGCTTGATTTTTGCCGCCATCGAATACGCCATTGCCCACAAACGCCGCAACGTGACGTTGGTGCACAAGGGCAACATCATGAAGTACACCGAAGGCGCATTTCTCGATTGGGGCTACGAGCTAGCCGAACACGTCTTTGGCGACAAAGTCTACACCTGGGCTCAATGGGAACGCACCAAAGCCGCCAAAGGCGAAGCCGAAGCCAATGCCGAACAAAAAGCCGCCTTGGCCAGCGGTCGGATTTTGGTCAAAGACGCTATTGCGGACATCGCCTTGCAACAAGTATTGACCCGCCCCGATGACTTCGACGTCATCGCCACCCTCAACCTCAATGGTGACTACCTGAGTGATGCCTTGGCCGCCCAAGTAGGTGGTATTGGCATCGCCCCTGGTGGCAACATCAACTATGTCAGCGGGCATGCGATTTTTGAGGCCACCCATGGTACCGCCCCCAAATACGCCAACCTCGACAAAGTCAATCCCTGTAGCGTGGTGCTGAGCGGCGACATGATGCTCCGCCACATGGGCTGGGGCGAAGCCGCCGACATGATTGTGGACGCCATCGAACGCACCATCGGCGACAAAGTCGTGACCTACGATTTCGCCCGCTTGATGGACGGTGCTACCGAAGTCAAAACGTCGGAATTCGCCGATGCCGTGATTGCCAACATGCGCTAACCTCTCGATTGATTACCCCCCCCTCACGCTGATACGAGTGTGAGGGGGTGTTGGCATTTATTCGCTGTTTAACTGCATATCCAATACTTGGCGTATGAGTTCGCTTACATAGCGAATATCGTCGTGGGTCGCTAGTACTATTTGTGATTCCCGTCGGTCGTTATTGGTGCGACAGCACTGTAATGGATCGTAAAGCTCATCTTGCGGGGCGTGGAGAGTGATTTTGAGCGTGGTACTCAGCGGTATTACATCCACGAGCACTCTTTCGGCTTTGTAGGCCACATACAGTTTGCGAAACTCTTCGCTAATACACGGATCCAATGCCAGCACCGCTTTGCGCAATGCATCAAACAATGGATAGAGTGTGGCGGTCAACAACGCCGGATGGTCGTTGATGCTATAGGCGGTACTCGGGCGTTGGGTGCGGTACTGATCAACCACGGTCTGCGCCAGCGCTGGGGCCTGCCAAATCGTCACGGCCCGGGCTGCCAGCCGGACTGCCCGTTGGGTGATGGTGATTTCGTTCCAGCGCTCGAGTTGGGCAAAATCGATATTGAGATGGAGTGGACTAAATCGCAACCCTTTTTCGGGAGCACTAGGCATATCACGTTTGTCGCTAAACGACCGGTCGCGGAATTCACTGTTGTAGCGCGTCAACGTCAAGTTGCCGAGCGTATGTACCACCCGCTGTTGCACATGTTGCCAATCGCTGCCAAGTGCCTCACGCCAGGCCGCCGATAATTGCGGATTTTGTGGCAGGATATGCTCAACGGTGTATTCTGCCAGTGAGATACGTTCTTGGCGGCGGTGATTCTCGAGCCGGCGCAACAAGTAATTACGCTGGCGAAAGTTGTAGAGGTCGCGGTGTTGCAATTCATGTCCAAATTCGTCGTCCGACGGGAAGCGCCGGTACGACGGGAGCATCACCAACAACGCCTGCAGACTTTCGCTGTAGCGTGTGCTATCAATGCGCTGTGCGAGGGTGATAAATGTATTGCTCAGTGAATTGGATGGGATGCCACACACACTGCGCCGGAACAGGTACGATTCCAGCATGCGCAGACAGACTAAAAATTCGCCCAGCCCCAACAAGCTATTTTGATAGTCATGATAAAGCGTCAAGAGCAGTGGATACACCGCCTCGATTTTGAGTTCCCGTAGGTCGGCAAAGGCTTCGTTGAGCTGCGGGTCGGGTTCGTTACCGAGGGCCAGCGCCCAATAGTAATGCGCATAGGCGCGGACGTCTTGCACAAGGGCAATTATTTGCGGTTGCTCATTCCCATCCACATGATGCATATTACGCACATACGCTTTGAAGGCATCATAGACGGCATCACTCGCCGCTAATTCCCCCGTTTTGACCGTCAGATAATAACGCATAAAGGCATCGAAGTGACTGCTATAGGCCGCCTGACCAAAGTCATGCTCAATCGGGCGCCAATAATCGTGATATAACCGGGTTTGGATTGGCGGCTCGAGCCCCATCAACACAAAATTACGAATCAAATCAGCCTGGCTTAGCTCCTTGCCGGTGGCATTCATACTCTCGAAAATCAATTGCGGATTGTCTTGGTCGCGCGTCAAGGCAATGTCGACAATCACCAATTTGGCCAAACCGCGACAAATCACCGCCAGCTCCGTTTTGCTGTCGGCCAACCACTGCGCAAACAAGGCATAATTGGCATGAATCTGCACCGACGGCTGGGCTGGCGATGGGCGCTGGGTCACAATCGCAATCAACGAATCGCGATCCGTCTGCGACAGCAACAACTTGGGGTGGCGCTCCCCCTCTTCTTCGGGATTGACCAAGTAGTAGTTGCGGATGCGCCGTTTGCTAAAACCCGTATGCGGTTCGCTCGTACCGATGATTTCGCTGATGGCAGCCAGCAACAACGAAATCGTAGCCAGGCGCTGTTGCCCGTCAATAATCAACAACGGCGATTGATGGATGACCGTCCCTAGCCCCGCCGATATATAGACAATCGAGCCGATGAAGTGCACCGGGATGCTGTCGCTACTGCCACAGCGCACGATATCGTCCCATAGTTGCCGGCATTCTCGCTCCCCCCAGCCATAGGTGCGCTGGTAAATGGGGATGATAAGTTGAGGGGCTTTTTTCAGGAAGTCAAGCAGCTTGGCTTCGGTGGCTTTCATGGCACGACCCTTTATCTGCACGACAATTATTTGCTACGCCGCTATTGTATAATGTGCATGCGCCACATGAATCGTACCCGTATTGTACTATTTGTGCTGAGCCTTGTGTGGTTAACCCCCCAAACGAAACGTAGGTGGATAGATGACCCATGCCCCCGACCATAATCATGATGATTTCCCTCATTCCCACGCAGCCGGGATTTGGGGCAAAATCAGCCACCTTTTTCACTTCCACGGCTACCACGACCAATCCCAAGCTGCCAATGACCCCGCCATGGCCACCAATCAAGGCATCCGGACGGTCTGGTTGGCCCTCCTCGGTCTCGTCCTCACCACCGGCGTGCAAGCAATCGTGGTGGCTATCAGCCACAGTACCGCCTTGCTGGCCGACATGATCCACAATTTGGGCGACACCATCAATTCAATTCCGCTACTCATCGCCTTTTATCTGGCGCGCCGGGTCGCCACCACCCGCTACACCTATGGCTATGGCAAAGCTGAAGACATCGCCGGGATTTTTGTGGTGGTGTCATTGGTGTTTAGTGCCGGCTACACGTTGTACGAGGCCATCAGCCGCTTCCTCCACCCTGAACCGTTTTCCAACCTCGGCTGGGTAGCCGTGGCCGCAGTGGTGGGATTTGTCGGTAACGAAACCATCGCCTTGATGCAAATCCGGGTTGGTCGCCAAATCGGCTCTGCCACCATGGTCGCCGACGGCTTGCATACCCGCACCGATGGCTTCGCGTCACTCGCCGTGTTAGTCGCTGTGGGCGGTGCCTGGCTGGGCTACCCGATTGTCGATCCGCTCATCGGGCTGGTCATCGGCATCACCATCGCCGTTATCGCGGTCGATGCCTGCAAAATGATTTGGTATCGCTTGATGGATGCCGTTGACCCCACTCTCGTCAGCCAAATCCACACCAGCGTCGCCGCCGTCGCACCGGTCCAGCAGGTGGGCGCAGTGCGCGTGCGCTGGCACGGCCACAAATTACTCTGCGAACTCGTAGTCACCATCTCTCCCACCCTCACCATCCAGCAAGGCGATGCGATTCGCACCGCTATTGGCGCCGTCATCCACAATCACCATCCCCAAATGGCCTCAGTGGTCGTGGTTCTCGTGCCTGGTGTCGCATAGTCATTATTTTTTGTGAAAAAAACTACCGGCGCTGACGTGAATGAGCAGTAGTTGACAATCATTCTGGTGCGCTGGATCAAAAAATCCCCCTGTGGCATCTATGCAGACGCCACAAGGGGATTGCACCCGGGGGATTAACGCATTGCGTCGACCACGGCCTCGAATTGAGTTACTTCATCGGCTACCACGGCTAGGCTGCCTTCCCAAAACGCCCGCTGAGTAATGTCGATCCCCATCGTTTTGGCGAGTGTGGCCGCATCTGCCCGGCCGGTACCCGCCAGCAAATCATCGTAGCGCGGCGTGAAGCTACCGGGGTCGTTGCGATACAGCGCATACAACCCGGTGCCAAACAATTGCCCAAACATGTAGGGGTAGTTGTAAAACGAGCGCCCTGTGCTGTAATAATGCCCTTTGACTGTCCACATATAGGGATGCAGCGTCGATTCTTGTAGCCCATCGCCATAGGTTTCTTTTTGGGCTTGGGTCATCAGCCCACACAATTCATCGGGCGACAATTCCCGCTGTTGGCGTTGGGCAAACAGCCGTGTTTCAAACAAATAGCGACTAGTAATGTCAACCACGATTTGGCACGAGCGTTGCAACGACGATTCGAGGATCTCCAGCTTGCCGGTGGCATCGGCATGGGTCAGCGCCGCCACTTGGGTCAATGTTTCACAAAAAATACTCGCCGTTTCGGCTAGTGCCATCGGGGTATCGCGATTGAGCGGGGTTTGGCTGGCCAAATTGAGGTTGTGATAGGCGTGCCCCAACTCGTGCGCCAACGTCATGATTTTGCCAATTGACGGCTTGTAGTTCATCAGCACCCGTGATTGGTCGTGTTGCAAGCCAATACAAAACGCCCCGTCTACTTTGCCCATACGCGGCTCAGCATCGACCCAGCCTTCGGCAAAGGCCCGCCGCGCAAAATCCCCCATGCGCGGCGAATAATCGTGGAACTGGGTGGCCACAAACTCACAGGCCTCGGCGTATGCCCAGCTTTTGCCACCCGTGGTCACCGGCGCAAACAAGTCGTACCACGGCAATTGCGGGCCAGCGCCCAACAATTTGGCCTTGGCTTTGAGGTAGCGTCGGAACAGCGGGAAGCTGTCGTGGGCCGCCCCCATCATGGCATCGAGGGTGGCACGATCAATGCGATTGTCCTGCAACGAAATATCTACCGGGCTGGCAAAGCCCCGCCGTTTGGCGAGGGTATTGACTTCGCCCTTGATGGCATTAATCGCCATGGCGAGGGGCATCGATTGCGCCTGCCAGGTGGCGATTTCGGCATCGTGGGCCGCCTGGCGGGTTTCGCGGTCGTTGTCATACGCCAAAGCCCGGATGGCACTCATCGGTTGGGTTTTGCCAGCAAACTGCACACTGAGTTGTGACGTCAAATTGCTATGCAAGCGCGCCCACGCTCCACCACCACTCACATTCAGTTCGGTCGCCAATGCTTCGGCCTCGGGTGACATCTGGTGCTGGGCGCGGCGAGCTGCTTCCGCGAGCATAAACTGGTGGGTGGCAATCAGCGCCGATTGCGCTACCAAGCCAGCAATGTCGAGGCAGCCCGCCCAGGCTGTCAAGCGCGTGTTGAGCTGACTAAAGCGCACCAGCCGTTGGCGGAGCTCGCTGAGGCGGGCTTGGGCCACCCCATCGCGGGAATTGGTACTGACGAAGCAGTAGATGTAGGCGTTGAGGGTGCGGATTTGCTCCATGGCTGCGCCGGTGGCGGTCAAAATTGTTTCGACTACGGCGGCCGCCACCTGCACGGTGGTATCGTGTTTTTGGACCTGGTGGCTGTCGTAGTGGGTGGTAAGTGTGGTCAAGGTGTCATCGAGGCTGATGATAGCGGTGGTGAGGGCGGGATCATCAATCCCTGCAAACGGCGTATCCATGCGCCAATGGGGCAATGTGCTCATGTGGAGGCTCTTTCGTTGACGGCAAGTCACATATTCAGGTAGGATAAGTTATCATAACAAAAGAATGTATATGCCGGTGTAATCATTTGGTGATTTCGGTATACCAGCGCAATATGCAAAGGTGCATCCATGCCACACACAAATTCTGCCGCAATTCCGCCAGTCACACTCCACGATGGCCGGGTGGTGGCAGTGCGTTCACTCCAACCCGATGACAAAACCCGCTTGTTGCGCTTTGGCCAAGCCTTACCCCAAGACGATTGGTTGTACCTCGAAAACGACCTACGCAGTCCCGAAATCGTCGCCCGCCTCGCTAACGCCTCGGCTGCCGAGCATTGGCGCCAAATGGTGGCCATCGAAAACGACCAAATCGCCGCCTACGCCTCCGTCCGCTTGTCGTCAGGCCGTACTAGCCATGTGGCCACGGTGCAACTGATTATCGGCGAAGGCTGGCGGCGGGCGGGGTTGGGGCGCGCCATCGGCGCGGTGATTTTTGAAGAAGCCAAAAAGCTCCAAGCCAGCAAAGTAGTGGTCGAGATGCTCGAAGCCCAACGTAGCGGTCAGGCTATTTTTTCACGCCTCGGCTTCCGTATCGAAGGCACATTGGTCAATCATGCCCGTGATCGCTTTGGCAAACACCACAATTTGGTAGTGATGGCCACACTCGTCGATGATGCAAGTTATCGCCAATGATTCGTCAATTGCATGACGGTGAGGTAGGTTTGGCGCAGGCGTTCGAGCCCTGCGGGGGTGACTTCGCGCATGTTGCGATAAATCTGTTTGTCGAGCATGTTATTGCTCGTGCCCCCTTGCCACAACCGCCACGAATCGTTGTCGATCACGTCGGCCACCACCAATTCGCCGGTGCTGGTGCGCCCGAATTCAATCTTGAGGTCGACCAATGTCACGTCATGCGCCTGCCACGCATTTTCTAATACCGCAAACACCTGTTGTGCCAGTGTGGTCATCGTGGTGAGGGTCGCTTGGTCAGCTATTTTGGCCGAAATGAGTTCATCGACGCTCATCAACGGGTCGTGGTTGGCATCGTCTTTATAAAAAAACTCGCTAATCAACGGGTCAAAGCGTTGCCCTTCGGGGATGTGTGGGTGGCGCTTGAGGTACGAGCCAGTGGCGATGCGGCGCGTCACCACCTCGAGGGGAATCATCGTGCAACGGCGTACCACCATGGTGTCGTCGCTCTCGCCATATGCCACAAAGTGGCTGGCGATCTGAGCCCGGCTGAGCAAGGCAAAGTTGTTGGCGGTGGTGCGCCCACTAATCAGACCTTTGCCGGCAATCACGTTGCGGCGGGCACCATCACCCGCCGTGATATCGTCTTTGCTGACGATAATCGCCAAATCGGCGTCACTCGGGTGGGCATAGATTTGTTTGGTTTTGCCTTCGGCAATCAATATCCCACGTTGCATGGTTCGACCTTTGTGGCTAGACTGGCGATGAGCTCATCCCAGTGCATAAAAATCAACAAGTGCCCGGCACCAGGCCAGATGTGCACTGTCGTTTGGGGCAAGAGTTGTTGCAGGCCTTGGGCTGCACTCGCCGGGGTGATGTAATCGCTATCGCCGTACCAACAACTGACGGGGTGGGTGATGCGACTAAAGTCGACTCCCCACGGCGCCCCAACGATGGCGAATTCGGTGAAATAATGCAAAAATCCCTGTCGGAAACTCTCTGTCAACATGTCACGAAACGACTGCCCTGCCGGTGCGGCAACATAACTGTTTTCGGCCGCAGTAAATGTGCCCCGCATCAACCAGATGCCAAATTTACCCGCTTTAGCGCCAATCCCAATCACCAGATTGAGGAGCCCCACTAGCGGTTTTAGCCAAAATTTGGGCGTGTTGTTGCCCAACGAATGCAACCAACGATTAAACGCCGACATGTTTTGCAGGTCACGGGCGGCGGCGGGAATCACACCAGACATGATGTGGATGCGTATCACCCGTTCAGGTGCCAAGCTCGCCAACGCCAAGGCATAGGGTGTACCGGCGGAGTAGGGCAATAGCACGCACTGCGCCACCCCCAGCGTATCGAGTACCGCCAAGGCATCGTGTCGCCAATGGCTGATACTACACGCGGGGTCGGGTGTCGACATGCCAAAGCCCGGCCGGTCGATGATAATCAGGCGTACCTGGTGCTGATCAAGGATAGCAGTATTGGGGATTTGGTTGCGGGCACCGGGGAGTCCATGACAGAGTAATACGGGGATGCCGTCTTGGGGACCACTGTCGCTATAGGCGACAATCCGCCCATCAGGGCGCTGGATGCTGGCATATGTAGTGCTCATTGCAATGCGACTCCTTGCCCCGCAATCACTGCGCCGACCACGCGGGCTACGGGTACTGCCGCGCATGCGGCTGCTACGGCATCCGCTGGCACTACTACCAGCATGCCTAAGCCCATATTGAATGCAAGGTAAGCAACTTCTTCGTTGATTTGCCCCGCTTGCACCAACAATTCAAAAATCGCTGGAATCTGCCAACTGCCACGATTGATAACCGCCCCACACCCCACTGGCAAAATTCGTGGCAAATTGTCAATCACGCCACCACCGGTAATATGCGCCAAGGCATGGATGGTGACACCAGCAGCAGTGAGCGCCGTGTATTCGGGGATGTAGCAACGGTGGGGCACCAGCAAGGCCTCGCCCACACTTTGGCCATTGAGACTAGCAGGGCGGGCGTCATAGCCACCAAGGGCTGGCACGATTTTGCGGGCCAACGAGTAGCCGTTGGTATGCAGTCCATCTGATGGTAACGCCAAAATCACATCGCCGACCCCCACGTTGCGTGGCAGCATTGCCGTTCGATCAACCACACCTACAATGGTGCCAGCCAGGTCAAAGGTGTTGTCGCGGTAGACGCCCGGCATTTCGGCTGTTTCACCACCCAGCAAGGCGCAACCGACCGCTTTGCAGGCGGCGGCGAGGCTCTGCACGATGGTGGCGACTTGTTCGGCTTTGAGGCGGTCGACCGCAATATAATCAAGGAAGAAGAGCGGCCGGGCGCCTTGTACCAAAATGTCATTGATACAGTGATTGACCAAATCAGCCCCGATGGTGCGATAGTCGTTGCAGGCCGCGGCAACCAGCGTTTTGGTGCCAACACCGTCCGTCGAGGCAACTAATATCGCCGCACCAAGATTATCGACTGCTTTGCTCAAATCAAAGCAACCTCCAAACGCCCCCAGCCCAGCAGTCACTGCCGGGGTATAGGTCGATTGCACGGCGGCGGCCATCAGGGCAACCGCCCGATTTCCTTCGGCGATATTGACACCGGCTACGGTATAGTCGCTCATGCGGTACTCCTGTATCAACTGAATATGACTTAAAAATGGATTCTACGGCGCCATAAGGCGATACTTTGCAGTAATCCTACCGCCGCAAACGACGTGACGGTAAAGCTGCCGCCGTATGATACAAACGGCAATGGAATACCCGTGATGGGCATAATACTCATATTCATGCCCGCATTGACCAACACGTGACACAAAAACATCGCTGCGATGCCGGTGGCCATCAAGCGCCCCAACAAATCACGGGAGTTGGCCGCAATATCGAGCGCCTGCCAAATCAGTACCCCGAGCAGCACGAGCATCACCCCCGTACCGACAAACCCCAATTCCTCACCCGTAATAGCAAAAATAAAGTCCGAATATTGTACCGGCAAATAATTGCCTTGACTCATCACTCCTTGGGTCCAGCCTTGGCCATTGAATCCCCCCGACCCAATCGCCGTCAGCGATTGGATGATATTCCATGCACCTGATTTGAGTTCGGGGTCGTATTTGATTGGGTCAAGAAAGATAAGCAGACGTGTCCGTTGATAGGGCGCCAAAATATACGTCCAGCCAAAATAAAACACTGGTGCGGCAACGCCGATGAGTGACCCAAATTGGGTAAAGGTCATCCCAGCTACCCAAGTCATCATTATCCAAACCATCCCGAACACCAAAGCCGTCCCAAAGTCAGGCTGAATAAAAACCAGAAATAACGGAATGCTCAACAATAATACGCTACCAATAAATGGTCGCCATTGGCCACTAAAGCGCTCTTGGCTAGCCCAAAACCCTGCGAGCACCATAATCATGACCAGTTTAATCGGTTCTGATGGTTGCACCGTGCGCAAACCGAAGTCAAGCCAACTTTGGGCACCACCGAGCACATTACCATAGATAAGTACGATGGCCAATAATCCCACACTCACGATATACAACGGGAAAGTCCAACTTTGAAAGGTGTGATAGTCCAAAAAGGTAATACCTACCATGACGGCAATCCCGACAAGTAAATTTACCAAATGGCGACTAAAATAACCTACCGTCATCGGATCGTTCAGGGTGGCACTATAGACCATCGCCAAACTAAATGTCGTAAGCCCCACGAGGGCCGCCAGCAAAATAAAATTATAATCACGCCACGAATTATTCATGCTTTCATCCTCGGGACAATTTAACCATTACTGTTGATTATATACTGCCCCGGCATGACTAGTATCATTGTCTGCGCCACACATAAAACCCTTGCCCTTGATCACTGACTTCGCCACGCAGTTCACGCATCAATAAATCCCCCAACATATCTGCAGGTGCGCGCATCAGAATGCGACAAAGCTCATCGATATGGCGCGGTACTTGCAATAATTGTAGCAGCGGGTCATTGATTTCGGCTGGCACTTGGATGGCATACCCGAGACTTTCACAGACGTCGTGGGCGTTGCGTACCGGAATTGCTCCTTGGCGCAACAGTTCCAAGCACCCGGCACTCTGCTCCGAAAAAACCGACCCCGGTACTGCCATCACATCCCGGCCTTGATCCAAGGCCGCTTTGACGGTAATCAAGGCGCCGCTTTTTTCGCCGGCTTCGCTGACAATCACCCCTTGGGCTAAGCCACTAATCAAGCGATTGCGGGCGGGGAAGAGCGGTGGTATGGCTTTGGTGCCCGGATAAAATTCACTAACTAACGCAGAGCCACGGCTCGCCAATATTTTGTTGGCTAACCAGCGATTCCGTTCGGGGTAAATTAAATCCACTCCTGACGGCAATACGGCAATAGTTTGCCCGCCGCCAATCAAGGCGTATTCATGGGCGACCGCATCGATTCCGCTCGCCAGCCCACTGACAATGATGATGTCTTGGCGGGCGAGGTCGTGGGCTAACCGGCGGGTAATATCGACACCATAGCCACTCGGCTTGCGGGTACCAACCATCGCCACACTGCGTTGCGCAAATGCCGTCACACTCCCGCGCACAAACAGGATGAGTGGCGGATTGGGGATTTGGGCAAGCAGTGCTGGATAGTGTGGGTCGTGAATTCCGAGGATCGTAATGCCCTGTTGACTGATTCTTTCATAGTCGGCATCGTTGTCGCGGCGGGCTTGTTGCATGATGCCACTAATGAGTTGGGGAGGGATATTGGCCTGGTGCAATTCGTGATGCGATGCCAACAAAATTGCTCGTGCGCTGCCAAAAAAATCGATTAGCTTGGTGATTCGCTGTGCCCCTAAGCCGTCGACGCGGATGAGTCCTAGTAATGCCGATGCCTCGCGCATATCATCCTCCTGTCTATACATTTGGAGTGATGATATACCCGAGGCATTACGCAGGCATTACCAATAGGGGATTAGCGAGTGACGTGTTGCCAGCTGGCGATATTCCAGGTAATCGGTGCTAATGGGTCTGGTTTGACCCCGGTCATATTATTGGTGGTGATGACCACCCCGAGGCGTTGAAACAACGGCATCGACGGAAGTTCGCTGGTGAAAAGTGTTTGTTGCGCCAAATATTGTTCGCGTTGGACGGCGATGTCGAGTGAGGTGGCTGCTTTTTTGACCGCGAAATCAGCATCACGCGTACACCACCCCGCAAAGTTGTTGCCAATCCAGCCATTGATATCACTGGGGACGGCACTACAACTCCACAATTGCAATCCTGCCGGGTCGGGGGTGGCAATCCAAGCAAATAAGGCTAATTCAAATTGACGTAAAAAGAGTGGTCCACTAGGCGCAAAAATCTCTTCGGGCGGTAAGGTACGCACATTGATTTCGACACCAATAGTCTGCATATCACTTTTGAAGCGATCGGCGATTTCTTGGCGAAGTGGACTACCGGTGGTGGTGATTAATTCGAGGGTCAAGGTCACCCCTTGTTTCGATACACGCACCCCACTATCGCGCATTGGGTAGCCGGCGGCATCGAGCAATTCACTGGCTGTTTCGGGATCGAATGGATACAGCGTTAATTGGTCCGCAGGCACATCGCCCCGTTGCTCTGGCAACAACCAGCTGTCAAGCACCGGCGAGCGGCCATTGAACAAGGTGTCGGCGAGTGCTTGGCGATTAAACCCATAGGCCAAAGCACGCCGTACTTTGATGTCTTGCAGGATTTGCACATCGAGGTTGTAATCAATGTGCTCCCAGACGGGACTACGGAAGTAGGTGACTGGTAAGCCGGCGCGGGCATCTTGGTCGATAAAGGCATATTGGTCGATGGCGACGCGATCTGTAATTGCCACATCGAGATTGCCGTTTTGCAGATTGGCGCGAATCATGTCGACACCCGACATGGTGGTGAGTACCACTTGGGATGTCGCTGGGATGGTACCGTAGTAGTACGGATTGCGGGTAAAGCGGATCTCGTTGCTACTACGTGATTCAATTACATATGGTCCGTAGCCAACCAGTTTTTGAGCAAATTCACTGGTACGTATATCGGCAGGCGCGACGTCTTTGAGCAGATGTTGCGGCAATGGTGTCCAATAACTCAAAAAGAACCCTGAGCCAATCAAATCAGGCTGGAGTGTGGCCTTGGTGGTATAGTCGTCTATTTTCTCGTAATTGGCTGTGCGGTCAAGCAGCAAGCGGGCTTCTTCACCGAGCGGTGCGTTTTTGCGGGCTAACGCATAGGCAAATACCGAGTCTGCAGCGGTGAGGGGTATGCCATCAGACCAAGTGAGTTTGTCGTTCCAGTGATAGGTGATGGCAAGTTGTTGCACTTGGGTAATTACGGCGGTGGTGGTGGTGGTGATATTGCCGGCGTCATCGAGAAACACCGAGACGTTGTTGATTTGGACGTCGCCGTTTGCGATGGTAGGAACTTGTGTCAATATCCCAGTGGTGGTATAGCCATAGTTGTAGGTCAAAATCGGTGCGGGGTAGAGCATTTCGGTGGCGATACTATTAATCCGGCGCAAGGCACTGTCGTTGGCATAGGGGAACAAGTCGTTGGGTAATTCGGTAACCCCTACCGCCCAGATATCGTTGCGTTGGGCGAGGGCTTGGGCTACTGCTTGGTTGGTGGGGACTTGTTGGATTGTTTCGGTAGTATTGGCTACGACCGGAGTACGATCGCGTACCCCTCCTTCGATTTGACAGGCAGTCAACAGGCTCAATAACCAGAGTGCGCCAATCCAGTGGCGTGTGTATTTCATCATTAATCCATCTCCCGCGGATGTAGCACACGGTATTGGCGCCACATATCGTGTGTAAGTCGCATTTCAAAAAACTCTACCCACAGCATGTGTTGTTCAACACGGAAGTGGGATTTGAGGTGCCTGATACTCGGCGTATCGATTAACGCTTCATTAATTGTATTGTATGCGTTCCGCCAGTCACTTTCAACATATTCAAATGACAAACTGCGATATGAACGTACTGCCCGTTCGTTCGGAGCCGCCACATCAAGCACCATCGTATCAAATCCAAGGGTTGTGAAGTAGCTATCGAGGAAGCCTTTCATGGCTTCGGTACCCAGCCCCCGTCCCACATACGATGCCGAGAACGTAACCCCCAAGCGGGCGTGTTTGTTGGCATTATCGATATCGCGCAACGAAATCCGCCCCATCAAATCACCCGAACGACTATCCACCGCCCAATGGCGCCGCGAGCCAATCATGTCGGTCAGCCATGACCCCGAAAACGGCACTTGGGGACGTTGTAGATTCCAAATGACTTCCAGTGGGTCGTGGTACTCGGGCCAATAGCGACAGCGGTCATCGTCATAGCGGTTCCATGCGCGAATAACAGTGCGCGGTGTATAGAGCATATCAGTCGCCTTTACCGAGTAAATGGGCTACGATTTGCGGAAACACCTCGCCAGGTGTGGTTTGCACGGTATGGTTGGCCATCAAACTAAACACCGAATCATCGGGGGCAATCACAATCCGACAGGCGTTGGCCCGTTGCGCAATAAACGGGAATTGTGCCACCGGGTCGAGGGCACTGATTTCCCCCAAAAACAGAATCGTATCGCATTGTTCGACTGCCCGCGTTGCCCGACTCACGTCGTGGCGGGCAAAGCCCTCACCTAGCAACACCACATCGGGGCGCAATGGGCTGCCACACCGTTGGCAACGGGGTGGTGTTTCGCCTTCTTCGTCCCAATCACCAAGGTGACCGTTTTCGACACAGCGCGTGCGCTGCACACAGCCGTTGAGCTCCACCATATCACGGGAACCTGACCGCCAATGTAAGCCATCAATGGCCAAACTCACCAACAAAAACTCCGGAATGTGTTGCTCGAGATCAACCAGGGCATGATGGGCGGCACTTGGTGCGGCTCGTTCGGCGAGCTGTCGGCGAAAATCATACCATTGCCAAACCAATTTGGGATTGCGGGCATAGGCCTGTGGCGTCGCCAAATCACGGACATCGTAATTGGCCCATGGTCCGGTCAATGCTTGACGAAACGAGGCAATTCCACTTTCGGCAGACATACCACCACCAGTAACCACAACCATGCGTTGTGATTGGCGAAATTGTGAGAGCAGTGCGCTGGGTAGAATCATACCGGTATACTCATATCATTCTGATTTAGGGAGTCGGTGCGACGAGTCGATTTTGCGGCGCCCAGCCAGCGACGACTATGGTGTCACTGCCCGTATATTGCACATGCAACCACGCCGTCCCATCGGCAGTGCGTGGTCCATCAATCCATATCACACGACTTCCTGCAGGAATCTGACTGACGATGGTGCTTTGACTATCGGGGTCACTATGTAATTGCAGTTGACTATCACCGGTTACTTGTAATGTTTGGGCATCCACAGCCGTACTGCCATTGATGATACTATCGAGCCATTTGGGCATGATGATTTTGGATGACGACGCTCCAGCTCCGGTATTGCTGAGATTTTGCCAGAGTCCACTAATCTGTGGTGATGCGAGTAATTGCGGCCCAAACAACCACCCCGCACCTCCCAGAAGTGCCACGAGGAGCAATCCAATCACCCAGCGGCTAATGCCTGCACGCTGTTGTGGATAATCGTCGGCATAGACAGATGCGGCAGTGGTATCGCTATTCCCACGCCCAAATGCCGCCGAGGTATGGGTGTTTTCAATCAGCAAATCGCGCCGTACCCGCTCAATCAAGGCAAGTAATTCATCACAATCATGCAGGCGATAATCTGGGTTACGCGCCGTACAGCGCATCATTAATTCGTCGATTTGTGGTGGGCATCCTTCGGCAAGAATACTCGATACCGGCGGAATGTCGTTTTGTTCATGAAGCTGGGCGATTTCATCTGCCGTGTCACTCGTGAATGGACGCATGCCACTCATCATCTCAAAAAAGAGCACGCCGATTGCATAAATTGCACTGGTGCTGGTTTCGGCCATGCCTTCTTTGCGCTCAGGTGCACGGTAACTCGCAATATCAATCAGTGATTGATTGGGGGTGAGGGTGGAGTTTTCGATCCATTTGACATGGCCTTCACTCACCACCACAAAATCATTGCTACTAATCGGCGGATGAGGGATATGTGATTGCTGACAGGCATTGACCACGCCCACAATTTGGCGCAGATATTGGAGTGCTTCGAGCGGCGACAATGGCGCCCGGGTGCGCATGGTCTGGCCAGTAATAAATTCGGTAATAAAAAACGGCCGATTTTCGATGGTGCCACTATCGTAGACCTCGGGCAAGGCACTATGCACATTGCGGGCGCGTAATTCCGAATCCGAAATAAAGCGCTCGCGCAAGCTCCGTTGCTCGACCAAATGACTGCGCATCAGGTTTAATAATACTGGTCGATTCAGTTTGTCGTCATAGGCTCGATAAACGGTGGCGATGCGCGTCGCTCCGAGACGCTCGTCGACACGGTATCGTCCGTGAATGCGTGGCTGTGTGGTCATGCCCGCTTACCCTATTCCATACGCAAAAATACACGAATCTCTCTACGCAGTATAACACTATGATGCAGAGTAGTAAATAATGACAAAAAACAACAGATGCAGGGGTGGAGTACTTTACGCTTCCGACGTCGGAAGCGTCATTGCATGACGCCACAGGAAAGTAGCAGTGTGAAGTCGGAATAAGCAAAAAACAAAAAAACAGTTATGGGTACGGCGGTGCGGTCACCGTCGTACCCATAACTGTTTGGACACCTAGGCGAATCAATGTACCGCCACACAGAACCGAGATTGGTGCTGCATTGATTCAGCCTACTATTTAATTTGGCGTACTAACCAGCTTGTTCGCGTAGATAATTATTTAAATTTCACATTACTAAGCCGCTCCATATCCCACGCGTTCTCACCACGATTGAGTTTGTCATCGTAGCCTAATTGACCATATTTATTCCAACCCCAACACTGGAGCTGGTCATTCGCAAGAATCGCACAGGTAGAACTCCCCCCGCCATTCGAGATGAATTTCGCATCCTTGTTTTTGGGAGACAGATACTCGCCGAGCGCAATATTGTATAACTTGTAGAGATCACATCTGAAAGGTGCCACAATGTCGCATAACACATCACCCTCACCACCCCGACCAGTGGTATCACCGTAGCCTAATTGACCATATTGATTGAACCCCACACATTTCACAGGGCCGTTACCATCACCCTCATAGGATCCGTGGAAACTTTGAATTGTACAGGTCATATTCTTCCCGGCCATAACAGCAGGTGGGCCTGCTAAACGGCCTAGTAGACTTCTGACAGGGACTGATGCGTTAGCCACAGATCCACGACCAAGCGCGCCATAGCGACCATTTCCCCAACAAAACACCACACTAGCATCAATCGGGATAGCACACACATGATCATAACCCGTTGAAACAGATTTGATACCTTTATTGTTGGTATACGCATCAAAGTTGATAGGCGCAAGCTGTGCCATGCTGCCGGTTGTACTGCCCGCATTGTCCGGTAACCCTGAACCTAACTGACCAATACTATTATCACCCCAACATTTGAGACTGTTATTATCGAGAATGGCACACGTAGTATTCCCTCCGGCGCTAATCGCTTTGGCCTTGCGCCCAGTGCCAAGGTTCACCGAAGCAAGTGCTGCCATACTGCCTGCCGTATCACCACGATTGACCATATCGTCATACCCTAATTGCCCCTTGTGATTGGCTCCCCAACACTTCACACTGTTATCATCGAGAATGGCACAGGTATGATATAGGGCAGCACTAATCGCTTTGGCGGTCCGACCAGTACCAAGGTTTACCGTCACCAAGGCCGCCATACTGCCTGCCGTATTGCCACGATTGATTGTATCGCTATAGCCTAATTGACCAGAGTCATTCGCTCCCCAACACTTCACATTGTTATCGTCTAGGATGACACACGTATGCTGTTGGCCTACCGTAATGGCTTTGGCCGTCCGGCCCACTCCAAGATTAATGTCAAGCAGAGCCACCATACTCCCCAAATATCCACCTTGATCAATCGTGTTGTTGTAGCCTAATTGACCAGAAACATTGTATCCCCAACACCGCACGCTGCTACTACTCAAAATGGCACAGGTATGGTACATACCCACTGCCACTGATTTAACGGTGTTTAATACGGGGGTTGCCGTGTTGGTTTTGGTCGCCGTTCTGGTATTTGTTAGTGTCAGGGTTTTGGTATTTGTTGGTGTTTTGGTTACAGTTTTGGTTGGCGTGTTAGTTGCAGTTTTGGTTGGCGTTTTGGTTGGCGTTTTGGTTGGCGTGTTAGTCACTGTTTTGGTTGCAGTCACTGTTTCGGTTGCAGTCACTGTTTTGGTTGCAGTCACTGTTTTGGTGGGGGTGCTACTCGCAATCGGCGTAGGTAATACGAGGATACCAAGCGATGCCATACTCCCAGCGGTATCACCACGATCAGTCGTATCATCGTAGCCTAATTGACCTTTCCCATTATATCCCCAACATTTGACACTGTTATTATTGAGGATGACACAGGTGTAGCCACGACCTGGCGTGATGGCCTTGGCAGTCTGCCCCGTACCGAGATTGACCGCCACCAAAGCTGCCATACTCCCCGCCGTGCCACCCCGAAAGGTTTTATCATCGTAGCCTAATTGACCATTATAATTATTACCCCAACATTTGACACTATTATCGTTGAGGATGGCACAAGTATGATAACCACTCACCGAGATGGCTTTCGCGGTGCGCCCCGTACCGAGATTGACCTTCCCCAAGGCAGCCATACTCCCCGCCGTTTTCCCCTGATTGGTGGTATTATCATAGCCTAATTGACCATAACTATTATCCCCCCAACACTTCACACTGTTATCGTTGAGGATGACACAGGTGGAGCCACTACCTGCAGAGATCGCATTGACAGTGTACCCGCCGAGATTGACCGTTCCGAGGGCCGCCATACTCCCGAACGTGTTACCCTTACGGGTGGTATTATCGTAGCCTAATTGCCCGTCACCATTATATCCCCAACACTTCACACTGCTGTCGTCGAGAATGGCACAGGTGTGCCGCTCACCTAACGCAATCGCTTTGGCGGTATGACCAGTACCAAGGTTCACCGGAGCAAGGGAAGCCATACTCCCCGCCGTTCCCCCCCGAGCAGTGGTATTGTCGTAGCCTAATTGCCCGTCACCATTAGTCCCCCAACACTTGAGACTGCTGTCGTCGAGGATGGCACAGGTATAATCGCTACCCGCTGCGATGGCTTTCGCGGTACGACTGGCACCCAGATTAACCGTCACCAAGGCAGCCATACTCCCCGCCGTGTCACCCCGATTGGTGGTATTATCGTAGCCTAATTGCCCGACTCCATTAGATCCCCAACACTTCACACTGCTGTCGTCGAGGATGGCACAGGTGTGATACGCACCTAACGTGATGGCTTTGGCGGTATGACCGGCACCCAGATTGACCACCCCCAAGGCAGCCATACTCCCCGCCGTGTTACCCTGATCGGTGGTATTGTCGTAGCCTAATTGCCCAAAATTATTCCAACCCCAACATTTGACATTGTTGTTGTCAAGAATGGCACAGGTATGATTGCTACCCGCTACCACAGATTTCGCAGCGTTTAATAGTGGGCTCAACGTTCTGGTTGCGGTGTTGGTTTTGGTTGTGGTTAGTGTTTTGGTTACCGTTGGTGTCTTTGTGAATGTTTGACTCGCAGTCGGTGTCGTCGTAATGGTAGGGGTATTCGGAATAATTACCAATCCAAATTTCACATTACTAAGCCGCTCCATATCCCACGCGTTCTCACCACGATTGAGTTTGTCATCGTAGCCTAATTGACCATATTTATTCCAACCCCAACACTGGAGCTGGTCATTCGCAAGAATCGCACAGGTAGAACTCCCCCCGCCATTCGAGATGAATTTCGCATCCTTGTTTTTGGGAGACAGATACTCGCCGAGCGCAATATTGTATAACTTGTAGAGATCACATCTGAAAGGTGCCACAATGTCGCATAACACATCACCCTCACCACCCCGACCAGTGGTATCACCGTAGCCTAATTGACCATATTGATTGAACCCCACACATTTCACAGGGCCGTTACCATCACCCTCATAGGATCCGTGGAAACTTTGAATTGTACAGGTCATATTCTTCCCGGCCATAACAGCAGGTGGGCCTGCTAAACGGCCTAGTAGACTTCTGACAGGGACTGATGCGTTAGCCACAGATCCACGACCAAGCGCGCCATAGCGACCATTTCCCCAACAAAACACCACACTAGCATCAATCGGGATAGCACACACATGATCATAACCCGTTGAAACAGATTTGATACCTTTATTGTTGGTATACGCATCAAAGTTGATAGGCGCAAGCTGTGCCATGCTGCCGGTTGTACTGCCCGCATTGTCCGGTAACCCTGAACCTAACTGACCAATACTATTATCACCCCAACATTTGAGACTGTTATTATCGAGAATGGCACACGTAGTATTCCCTCCGGCGCTAATCGCTTTGGCCTTGCGCCCAGTGCCAAGGTTCACCGAAGCAAGTGCTGCCATACTGCCTGCCGTATCACCACGATTGACCATATCGTCATACCCTAATTGCCCCTTGTGATTGGCTCCCCAACACTTCACACTGTTATCATCGAGAATGGCACAGGTATGATATAGGGCAGCACTAATCGCTTTGGCGGTCCGACCAGTACCAAGGTTTACCGTCACCAAGGCCGCCATACTGCCTGCCGTATTGCCACGATTGATTGTATCGCTATAGCCTAATTGACCAGAGTCATTCGCTCCCCAACACTTCACATTGTTATCGTCTAGGATGACACACGTATGCTGTTGGCCTACCGTAATGGCTTTGGCCGTCCGGCCCACTCCAAGATTAATGTCAAGCAGAGCCACCATACTCCCCAAATATCCACCTTGATCAATCGTGTTGTTGTAGCCTAATTGACCAGAAACATTGTATCCCCAACACCGCACGCTGCTACTACTCAAAATAGCACAGGTATGGTACATACCCACTGCCACTGATTTAACCGTGTTTAATACTGGGACTAACGTCAATATCTACGCCAATCTACGCCGCTTGTTGATTGTACGGCGGTGCATTGATAC
>JBBAWW010000058.1:0-20945 GCA_040397035.1 Roseiflexaceae bacterium
CAGTGGGAATTCATTTCCGTTTTAACTGTCGCACTTCATATTACAATCCGCCATGTGAATTGCAGGTATACTATTAATACAAGTTTGTGTTTACAAAAACAATAAAGGAGCTGTCGATGCGTAGTGTGTTGAGTATGATGATTCGCCGTGTGTTAGGGGTATTTGGGATCATCCCAGCAGTCAGTGACAAAATTGATCAGATTGCCGATGCGGCAGTGGACAAACTCGAAGAAGCCATCCCGGCGGTGAAACAAATCGACGACATGTTGGGCGCAACCTCACAACGGAATGGTAGTTCCGCAGGTAGTTCCGCAACAGATTCCACCAACGGAATCGGTGAGGCTGGATTTAACAGTCAAATATTGCAGTCAGACCTGCCCGTATTGGTTGACTTTTGGGCGCCGTGGTGTGGTCCGTGCAAGGCGGTTTCACCAGCTCTCGAAGAACTGGCCCAAGATTATGCGGGCAAAATCAACGTCGTCAAAATCAATATCGACGACGATGCCGCCTTGTCTGACACGTACAATGTGCAATCGATTCCTACAATTGTCTTTTTCAAAAACGGTAGCGAAGTATCGCGTAGTAGTGGCGTCAAAACCAAATTGCAATTCCAACGTGATATCGAATCGGCCATTGCCTAAATAGCCGAATCGCACATGACACGGAGTGAGGGGAATGCCTCACCCTCAAATCAGTTCTATTTGGCCAGCGGTTTGTTCGATGAGGATGGCCCGGATGGTGTCAACATCGGCGCTGCGTAGGGTGACGGTCATGGTGACATCGGCGGCGAATTGTTCGTCGTCGATGCGATGGTCGTAGTGGGCGAGGGTACGTTTGACGCCGTCGTATTGGGCATAGCTCATGCCGAGCACGCATTGTTGGCGGGCGATTTTTTCGACCCGGGAGGTGACGAGCAGTACTTCGCGCACCGCATCGCCATAGGCATGCACCAATCCACCAGTACCGAGCAGAGTGCCACCAAAATAGCGAGTAACCACCACCACTACGTCACCAAGGCCACTGCCGTTGAGCACGGCCAATGCCGGGCGGCCTGCGGTGCCTGACGGCTCACCGTCGTCGCTCATACCGAGGGTGGTGGTGGCGCCATGCCCGATGACATAGGCATAGACATGGTGTGAGGCGTCGGGCATGACCTGGCGGATCGAGACAATAAAGGCCTTGGCCAGGGCGACACTGTCGACGGGGGTCAGGTGTGCAATAAAGCGTGAATTGCTGGCCCGGATTTCGCACGAGACAGCCGCAGCAGGGATGAAATTGGCCATAATGATGCCTTGATTTGGTGTTTATTTACGGGTGAGTTCGCCCGCAATGGGCAGGGTAAAGCTAAAGGTACTGCCCTTGTTGACCACACTAGTGGCCCACACCCGCCCACCTTGGAGCTCGACCAAGCCTTTGACAATCGACAGTCCGAGTCCGGTGCCACCGATACTTTTGGTGTTGGAATTATCGACACGCATGAAGCGATCCCAGATGCGTTGCAGGTTTTCGGGGGAGATGCCGATGCCGTTATCGCTGACGCTGATACTCACAAACCGCCCACTAGGGTGCATGTCGGGTAATTCGCTGAGTTCGCGTACTCGTAGGGTGATATCGCCACCGCTCGGCGCATATTTGGCGGCGTTGGTGAGCAGGTTGGTGATGATTTGGCGTACGCGTTCTTTGTCGGCATGTACGGGTGGAATGTCAACTGGAATATCGATGGTAATCGTGTGGGAGTCGAATGTCGGTTGTCGTTGTAATTGGCGACTGAGGTCGGTACAGAGCTCTTGGAGCGGTACTGTCCAGCGATTAATCCGCACCGTATTGGCTTCGATACGGGCAAAATCAAGCACGTCGTTGACCAGGTTCTCGAGATTTTCGGCTTCACGGCGCAATATTTTGAGGAAGTTCTTTTGGTCTTCGGCGGGAAATTCGCGGGCCAGCAGCAAATCCGAGTAGCCCAAAATCGACGTCAGTGGGGTTTTGAGTTCGTGTGACACCATCGACGTAAATTCACTTTTGAGGCGATCGGCTTCTTTTTCACGCGTCAAATCATTAATCACCCACAAGCGCCCGGTGATTTGCTCGTTGCTATCACGGGTGGGCACTGATAACACGTTGAGATCTTGGTGGGGGTTGCGCAATTTGAGGGTGAGCGAAAACTCTTGGTCGGGCTTGGCTTGACCGTTGGTACAAAAATCACTAAACGCCGCTGAATCGTGGAAGCGGGGCAACAGCAAACTAAGTAAATCAAACGGTACCCGGAAGTTGGCGTTGACTTGAGCGTGGTGCAATCCCCAGATCAGCAAGAACGAGGGATTATGGCGCAACACTTGACCGTGGCGATCAATCAGTACCAGCCCAGAGGGGATGCTGTTGAAGACTTGGCTGAGTTGGGTGCTGCGTTCGAGCATTTCTTGGTAGCGCAAGGCGCGGCGCAACGGTTGCACGGCGGCCTCGGCAATGCCCAATGCCATGGCTGATTCGTTGTCCCCAAAGGCGTTGGCGCGAGTACTATCGAGGATGAGTACCGCTTCGGCGCGCCCATCGACGGTAATGGGGATGGCGATTTTGGCGCGGATTTCGGGTTTGGTTTCGTAAAAATAATCGACGTCTTGGGTGACTTCACGGATGAGCAACGAGCGTGCACTACGGGCTACTTTGCCGGCGATGCCGCTTTCCCAGCTCCAGCGGTGGCGTTTGTGTTCGCCACTAATATCCGGTAATAGGCTGACCGTATAGCCGTGGGTGGCGACCAGTTCGATTTCTTGGCGATCATGGTCGACATAGACGATGCTGCCCGCTTCGGCGCCGGTATAGTCGATCCCGCGTGACAATATCAGTGGCAACAGGCTGTGGAGCGGGAGCGGTGGATCAAAGTCTTGACGGAGCCGCGACAATAATTGGGCTAAGTCGAGATGTTTGCTGACGGTCAAAAGCGCCTGATCGTCGGGTTGGATGTGCTCGTCGGGGAGGGTCGCGATGGCGTGGTCGATTTCGGCGGCCAGGAGTGGCGTAATGGCGTCGATGGTTAATTGGTCTGCTGGGATCAATGGTTCGTTGGCGGCGGTGCGAAATTCGAGCACGCCCCAGACATGCTGTTGCCAGCGCACGGGAATCCCATGCACAATCATTGCTTTGGCAATGACTTCGCCATTGGTTTGGGCGATATTGATGGTGGTGGTGTGTTGATAGGGTGTGGCTGACGCGACCACGGTGGTAATGACATCGTCGTCCCATGGCGCATTCCAAGTGGCGTTGGTCATGACATGGATGGGGTTTTGGTGTAATTCGGGATCACGCCAGTACGTCAAGCGCCCATCGTGATAGCTCACCACCGCCCGTAACAACCCAAATACGTGCTCGATGCGGGTATTGAATGGTTGGGTGGTAGCCAATGCTTTGGCACATGCCGATATTACATGCAGATGCGGTGGGGTGAGTGGAATCGTTGACATGATCTATACTCAATTAATATGATAAATTCTTTTGGTACAGTACATTGTAGACGGCAGATTCACGCATTGTCAACGTAGTTTTTTTGTCATCAAATATATGAATTGTCGTTTACACAACAGATACGCCAAATAACGATTTTTTATGCAAGATGACAAATTTGTGAATTCTGGTACTATTGAATATAATCAGATTCGCAAGCGAATTTGCATACATGGATATAAGTTATATGTGAGGATGAACATGAAACGATTGTTTGCAGCATTAATGGTGTTGGTATTGACGGCTTGTGCGAGTGCGCCGGCCACTCCTGCGGCAGGGACACTCAAAACAGTCCGGATTGGCTATGTGCCGGTGCTGATTTATGCCCCGTTATATGTCGGTATCGAACGTGGCTACTTTGCCGCCGAAGGGATTGCCATCGAATCAACCCCCATCCAAGGGGGCAGTGATGCCGTGGTGCAATTGGCAGCCGGTAATTTTGACGCTGCAATGGGTGGGGCAGGGGCAGGGTTGTTCAATGCGGCAGCGCGGGGCGTCAAGTTTTCGATTGTGGCACCTATGCACAGCGAAAAGCCCCCCATCACCAGCCCGCTGGTGATTAGTGCGGCTCGGACAGGTGAAATCACCAAAGTTGCTGACCTCAAGGGCAAAAAAGTCGCTATCAATGCCAGAGGTGCTGCCACCGAATATTGGTTGAACGAAGCACTCGGGCAAGGTGGCTTGACCGTCGATGATGTCGAAGTCATGACGGTGCCCTTCAAAGATGTACCGGCAGCCTTGGCCAACAATTCGATTGATGCGGCCATCCTTGGCGAGCCCTTGGCCACCATTGCGATGGACAAAGGCCAAGTTGCGATTTTGTCCAACAATTTCATCAATGGCTTTGATGCCACCTACCTTTATATGGGTGAGTCTATGTTGGCTGACAAAGCAACCTCACAAGGCTTCATGCGGGCTTACCTCAAAGCCTGTGCCGACTTGCAGGGTGATTATATGTCGCCTGAACTAGCGGCAATCATGGAAAAATACACCAAAGTCCCGGCCGACGTGGTCATGCGAGCTGCCACGGCGCAATACGATGCCTCAGGCAAAATTCCGGTGAATGATTTGAGCACCTTGCAGAAGTACTTCCGCAAACGTGGGTTGTTGGAATACGACCAAGATTTAGACATTGCGACGTTGATAAATGCCGAATTGGTGGCGAGCGTCGCCGGAAAGTAGGCGCGGTAATGGACAGCGGTGTAGTTGTCGATTTTGCGCATCTAGGGGTCACCTACGCCAATGGCGTGGTGGCCCTTTCTGACCTTTCATTGACCATTGCCGCCGATCAAGCGGTATGTGTGGTGGGTCCGAGTGGCTGTGGCAAAACGACCTTATTGCGGGTATTGGCGGGACTCGAACGTGCCACCCACGGTGGTGTACAGCTTTCTCGCCCAGCCACGTTGGCGATGGTATTCCAGCAAGGCTTGCTCTTTCCGTGGTTATCGGTGGCTGACAACATCAGCTACGGGCTGATGACCCGTGGTGCCACCCCCCCGCAATGTCGGGCGGCAGCCCGCGAATGGTGCGAGCGCATGGGATTGCAACGCTTTATTGACGCCTATCCCCATCAATTATCGGGAGGCATGCAACAACGGGTGGGTCTGGCACGGGCACTAGCCGTCAACCCCGATGTGTTGTTGCTCGACGAGCCGTTTGCGGCCCTCGATGCCCAGACCCGGGTATTGATGCAAGAATTATTGGTGGATTTGCGTCGCCAAGGGTTATGTCGCAGTTTGTTGTTGGTGACGCACGCCATCGATGAAGCGTTGTTGGTGGGTGACCGCGTGGTGGTGTTGTCGGCCCGCCCAGGCCGGATTATTGCCGATGTGACGCCGCAGGTGTCCCACGGCCAGAGTTTCGACGAAATCCGTGCCCAACCGGCCTTTATGCAGGCCTTTACGACGATTTGGCAACTCATCCGCGGCGAAGTCGAAGCGCAATTGCGTGAGGAGGTCACACTATGACCCAAAGTCGTTGGTTGACCTGGCTTTCGCCCGTTCTGTTGCTGGTATTGTGGGAAGTGGCCGTCCAACTAAACCTACTGAATCGCGTCTTTATTCCACCACCTAGTGAAGTGATGGTGGCGCTGACCAAAGCCTTGCGTGATGGCAGCATGCAACACGACGTGTTGGTGAGTAGCCAACGGATTGTGTTGGGGTTTGTGATTGGGGCAGTGCCAGGTACCCTATTGGGGATTTGGAGTGGCCTCAATCGCACGGTGCTGGCGCTGGTGCGCCCGTTGGCGACGATGTTGTACCCCGTGCCAAAAATCGCCTTGTTGCCGTTGGTGATTGTGGTGTTGGGCATCGGCGAAGTGAGCAAAGTAGCCACGGTGGCGGTGAGTGTTTTTTTGATGGTGGTGATTCATACCATCGGTGGTGTCCTGCAAATCGACCAACGCTATTTCGAGGCGGCGCGGGTATTTGGAGCCAATCAACGCACCATATTTCGCACCGTCGCCTTGCCTGCTAGCTTGCCGGCGATTGTGGAAGGCTGGAAGCTGGCGATGGGGTTTGCCTTGACATTGATTGTCGGTGTCGAGTTTGTCGGTGCGAATGACGGCATCGGTTATCGCATCTGGCAATCGTACGAGTTATATGCCCTTGCCGACATGATGGCGGCGGTGTGTGTGATTGCCGGGTTGGGCTGGGTGGTGACGGTAGTGCTCGATGAAGTGGCGCGGCTGCTGGTGCCGTGGCGTTATACAACAGTCAAGGAGTCGCGTATGTCGGTGGTACGAACCTGGTGGGGTGCGGTGCGCCCGTGGAGTTATACGGCAGCCATTGTGCCGGTGTTGTTGGGGGCGGCCATCGCAGCCCAGCAAGTAGGATTGAATTGGTGGCTGTTGATCCTCGCCTTGATTGGATCTATCGCCATCCAAGGTGGTACCAATCTGATGAATGACTACTATGATTACCGCAAAGGCACCGATACGCCTGCCGTCAAAGGGACGGGCGGCGCGTTGCTTCGCGGTGAACTCACCCCCACGCAGATTTTTTGGGCGGGGATAACGGCCTTTGCCATCGGTGCCGCCATCGGTCTGTATCTGGTGTCAGTGACCGGACCGTTTATTTTTTGGTTGGGGTTGTGTAGTGTGGCGGTCGGTTATTTTTATACGGCGGGGCCATTTGCCTTGGCGTATGTGGGGTTGGGCGAAATCGCCGTCTTTATTTTTATGGGTCCCGTCATGGTACTCGGCTCGTATTTCCTGCAGATTCCCACGGTGGCGTGGCCGGCCGTGTGGGTGTCGTTGCCAGTGGCCTTTGTGGTGGCGGCGATTTTGCATGCCAACAATTTGCGCGACATCGATACTGACCGCGTCAACAACAAACGCACCTTGGCGACGATTTTTGGGCGTGACGGTGCCCGCATCGAGTATTACATTCTCGTCGGTGGCACATTTGTCAGTCAGTGGGTGCTGGTGGCGCTGGGCGTGGCGCCGTGGCCCACCTTGGTGACGTTGGTGATGCTCCCACTGGCGTGGAAGTTGATGGGGATTGCCGGTCGTGAAGTGGACCCAGCCGCGTTGCAACCCGTGTTGCGCCAAACCGCCGTGTTGCATATGCGCTTCGGGTTGTTGTATGTGCTGGGCTGGGTGATTGCTTTGTGGGTGTGATCTGTCGCATGCTGATGCACAGGCGGGTATGTCATCAAACAACATCAGTAGCGGGCATCATTCAGCGTGGCTTAGCCTTATGCGATTGTCAGTCGGTAGTTTTTGCTATCAGAGCCTTCTCATTAAGTGATTGGTCTACTACCACCGACCTTGTACGACTGTAGCGTTGTAGCTCCGTACGGGGTCGGTTTTTTAATAGTTGCGGCAAGGCAGAATCACCATGATTCGTTTGCATAATATTGTTGTGATGTGAAAAACCATGTAAGATGTACTATAGAATGTGGTAATAATTGTGACGGTTGCGGGTTGGGTTAATTACGGAAAGCAGATTGTGGTAAAGGAACAAAACAATGCGTGGGCGAATCATTGAATTAGCGTTCATCAGTGCGTTTTTGGTAGCATGTAGTGCCACTCCGGCGGCAAGTGTAGCGACCCCAAGTGTGCCAACTGTAACCCCAAACACCGACACGACTGCATCACAAGCGGCAACCGCTACTCCGGTGGTTGCTGAAGGTGCAACGGTAGTGACCGATGGAGCGACTCCAACCCAGTTTGTGCTGCCGACGTCAACCCCCAGCAATGCCGATGCCCCCGATGCCACCGCCTTGGCTGCCACCACGATTGCGTTGATGCCCGCTACTGCCACCCCCGATGCGTCGGGGTTGACGGCTTCGCTCCAAGGTGATGTGGTAGTGGTGGCCCTGTCCAACGGTGCCGAGGGGCAGTTTTTTGCAACCATTAGCAAAGGCATGATGGAAAATATGGATGATCCACATCCGTTGACCATCTACCAAAAAAAAGGCGCTGAGTTTGTCAAAATCACCCAGTATGACTACATCAATGGCGAATATATTGGCGATCTCGAATTATTACCCAACCCCGACCCCAATCACATGTTATTTATTGTGCATGGTGGGGTGGGCGCACATAGTAGCTTCGGTACTGTGTTTTCGTTCGATGGCAAAACACTCAAATTAGCACTCGAAACCCACTCTGATGCCGGCGGCGGAGCCTTGACAATTCAAGATGTCAATGGCGATGGGGTGCAAGACGCGATTGGGGATGCCACCGACTATTATGTGTTTTGTTATGCCTGTGGCGTACGCATTTATTCCGATACGATTTATAGTTGGGATGGCACCAAATTTGTTGAGCAAACGTTGACCAAATCAAATGACGCCACCATCCAAAAAGCAATTGATTATGCCAACGCCCAACGCTGGAACATGGTAACCAAATTGTTGCCTACCATCAGTGCTCCGACGCCTGAGGCAGACAAGTGGAATGTGGCCTTGTTGACGCATTGGTCAACAATCCGTAAGCCGCAAACAGACGACGCATTTCCGTTTTTGTCGGCGGTCTATTATGGTGATTATGATGCAGCTGTGGCCATGTTGCGTGCCGTCGGTGCCAAAGACGCCGCCAACCCCAAGGGCAAGTGGTTTGCCGGTCCGATTGCCGAAGGCATCGATGTGGCTACTGACACGTCAATCGATGAGTTCCGGGTGACGTTGTTTGATAATGTAGTACAATTTAGCACCATGGCATTGACCCAAGATGACGCTGTGGCAAGTGCCCGCTTCTTGCGAGGCTGGGCCAAAACCCTCGTCAACCCCCGTGACCCCGCAGGATTGAAAGATTTGCAGGCAGTGGCGACTCTTGATCCGTTTTACGCCGCGGTGCGTGATGCGATTGTGAGCCGTTAGTTTGTTATTGAGGAGCATGTATGCCGACACAATTGCACGGTCATACCCTACTAAGTCAAGATGATCTTTACTTGTTTAATGAAGGGTCGCATTTTGCCCTCCACGAACGCCTCGGCGCGATTTATTGTCAGCGTGATGGGGTGACGGGGGTGCATTTTGCGGTATGGGCACCAAGTGCCCGCGCCGTGCATGTGATTGGCGATTTCAATGGCTGGCAACGGGGAGTGACCACGTTATACCCCCAAGGCGCCTCTGGGCTATGGGCGAATTTCTTTGCCGCTGTGCCAGTAGGCTGTTGCTATAAATACGCCATCGAAACCCAATCAGGTGATTGGCTCGAAAAAGCCGATCCCTGTGCCGCTGCCGCCGAATTCCGCCCCCGCACCGGCTCAGTGGTCACCGATTTGACCACCTACCAGTGGCACGACGATGCCTGGATGCAATCACGCCGTGGCTACGATGTCACCCAAGCCCCGATGAGTATCTACGAGGTGCATTTGGGCTCGTGGATGCGCAATCCCGATGGTTCGTGGCTGGGCTATGCCGATGCCGCCCGCAAATTGGCCGATTATTTGGTGGCGATGAATTATACCCATGTGGAATTGTTGCCAATCATGGAATTTCCCTACGATGGCTCGTGGGGCTACCAGACCGTCGGCTTGTACGCCCCCACCAGTCGCTTTGGCACGCCCCACGACTTTATGGGTTTCGTTGATTATCTGCACCAAAAAGGCATCGGGATTATCCTCGACTGGGTGCCGTCGCATTTCGCCGTTGATGCCCACGGTTTGGCACTATTTGATGGTACGCATTTGTATGAGCATTCTGACCCCCGCCAAGGGTATCACCCTGACTGGGGCAGTTATATTTTTAATTATGGCCGTCACGAAGTCCGTAGCTTTTTGATTAGTAGTGCAATTTCTTGGATTGAGCGCTATCACATCGATGGGTTGCGGGTTGATGCGGTGGCGTCGATGCTCTACCTCGATTATTCCCGCACGGCTGGCGAGTGGATTCCCAATGCCTATGGTGGTCGTGAAAACATCGACGCCATCGTGTTGTTGCGCCGTCTCAATGACCAAGTGCGCTATGCCTACCCGGGTGTGGTCATGATTGCCGAAGAATCGACGGCCTGGCCAATGGTGTCGCGCTCGACAGACATCGGCGGGCTGGGCTTTGCCATGAAGTGGGACATGGGCTGGATGCACGATACCTTGAAGTATATGAGCAACGACCCCGTCCACCGTCGCTTCCACCACAACAATTTGACCTTCCGGTCGCTCTATTCGGCGAGTGAGCAATTTACCTTGGCGTTGTCGCACGACGAGGTCGTCCACGGCAAAGGGGCCTTGCTGGCCAAAATGCCAGGCGATCGCTGGCAACAATTTGCCAATCTACGGGCGCTGTATGGCTACATGTATGCACAAGCAGGCAAAAAACTGCTCTTTATGGGTGGGGAAATCGGTCAGTGGCGCGAATGGTCATATGAACGCGAGCTTGATTGGTTTGTGCTCGAAGACCCCATGCACCGTGGCATCAATGCCTTGGTGCGTGATTTGAATCATTTGCATATTGTCGAGCCCGCCTTGCACCAGTTGGATTTTGACCCGTGGGGCTTCCATTGGATTGCCTGTGATGACGCCGACCAGAGTGTGGTGGTTGCCTTGCGCCGAGGTGGTGCTGGTGTGCGCAATGTGGCAGTGTGGTGCAACTTTACACCAGTACCACGCCACAATTACCGTATCGGCTTGCCTCATGGTGGTGCTTGGCAAGTAATCCTCAATAGTGACGATAGTCAGTATGGTGGTAGTGGCATGCGTGCCGATATTGTCGTCGAAGCCGTGCCGTGTCATGGCATGCCCTATTCAGCATTAGTCAATATGCCCCCGTTGGCGGTGGTGTATATTGCGCCAGTGGTCGCATAAATCGGCTACAAATAAGCTATTCTTACCCCGTTGGGTTACCATAGGATGCAATCGTGACACGATTTGTCTGTGTGCATGGGCACTTTTATCAACCCCCCCGTGAAAACCCGTGGCTCGATGCGATTGATTCGCAACCAAGCGCCGCGCCCTACCATGACTGGAATGCTCGGATTACGGCCGAATGCTATGCTCCCAACACTGCAGCCCGCATCCTCGATGCGCAAGGGCGCATCCAGCATATCATCAACAACTATGCCTGGATGAGTTTCAACGTGGGGCCAACCCTGATGCGTTGGCTGGCGCAAGCGGAACCCGTCGCCTATGCCGGTATTTTGACGGCAGACAAAGAAGGCCAAGCCCGTTTTGGTGGCCATGGTCCCGCCATCGGTCAAGCCTACGGGCATATCATCATGCCGCTGGCCACACCCCGCGACCGCCGCACCCAAGTGGCCTGGGGCGTGGCCGACTTCCATCATCATTTTGGCCGTGACCCGGAGGGGATGTGGCTCCCCGAGGCGGCAGTTTGTACGGATTCGCTCGAAGCCTTGGCCGAATACGGCGTGCGCTATACCGTGCTGGCCCCCCACCAAGCCGCCCGAGTTCGTGCGCTTGGCACGGATAAATGGCAAGAGGTTGCAGAAGTAGGGATTGATACGACGGTACCGTATCAGGTAAACCTCCCATCAGGTCGCCAGATTGCGATTTTTTTTTATAATGGATCCGTATCGCAATCCATCGCCTTCCAAGGCTTACTTTATAGCGGCGAAGCCTTGGCGCAGGCCTTGTTGGAGAATGTTTCTGCCGATGCGACTTCCCCCCAATTGGCGCATGTAGCCACCGATGGTGAAACCTACGGGCATCACCATCGCCATGGCGAAATGGCCTTGGCCTATGCCTTGCATCACATCCACGATACCGGTCTGGCCCGGATTACCGTGTATGGCGAGTTTTTGGCGTTGTGTCCCCCCCAACACGAAGTACAAATCGTCGAGCAAAGCTCGTGGAGTTGTAGCCACGGCGTCGAACGCTGGCGTAGTGACTGTGGCTGCCATACCGGTGGCGCTTTGGGCTGGAATCAAGTCTGGCGCGGCCCGCTCCGGCATGCCCTCGAATGGGCCCGGACTGAGGTTGATACCCAATGGGAAAAAACCGCCGCGCGAGTGTTTGCCAATCCGTGGCAAGCCCGTAACGCCTATATCGACATCATCAACGACCCTAGTGACGCCACCGTCAAACGGTTTTTGACCAAACATGCCCGCGACAACCAGCGCTGGCCGGCCTTGGCACTGCTCGAGCTCCAACGCCAATTGATGCAGAGCTTTACCAGCTGCGCCTGGTTCTTTAATGACCCCAGTGGCATCGAGACCATCCAAGTGCTTCGCTATGCCGCCCGCATGCTACAACTGGCCAAGCAGACCTTGCAACTCGACCTCGAAGAAGGTTTCCACGAACAACTCGAGCAAGTCGTTAGTAATACGGGCGTGACCGTGGCCGAATTGTATACCCAACAAGTCCAGCCATTGACCATCACCCTTGCTGATATTTGTGCTCACGACGCCTTGACGGCCTTGTTCCTCGATACACCGCCGGTGGATGTGGTCTATCTGCATCACGTGACGCGCCAAAAACAACAACGCTGGACGCTTGATCAAGTCCAAGTGGTGATTGGTGTATCCGATGTGACGGCGTTGTTGACGGGTGAGCAGGCCCAGTTTGTCTATGGGGTGGTATTGATGGACGAGCAAGTGCTAGCCGGAGGAGTGCGCCCAGAAATTAATCGCTATCAACGGCTCCACAAAAGTATTTCTGATGCCATCAAAAACCACGACCAAGATGCGTTGTTGCACGCGATGCATAGTGAGCTGGGGCGCTTTGATTATTCGTTGCGCTCAATCTTCCGTGATGAGCAACGGACGATTTTGACTAGCATGTTACGGGGAGTGGTGGATAGTGTGGCGCAACAATACCATCAAATGTATGCGCAACACGCCAATTTGATGCGGTTTTTGCAACGCATGACCTTGCCGCTGCCCCCCGAATTACAAATGGCGGCAGCCATGGCCGTGCATGCCGACATCCGCATGGCGTTGCTTCAGCTACCCATCGATACGGCACAATTACGCCAGGTACTCCATGCCGCCACTCAATCGGGTGTGGTGCTCGACAAAGCGCTGTTGGCGTATGAATATACCCAAACCCTCCACCACCTCGCGGCACGATTGGTCGAAACTCCGTGTCACGCGGATTTATTGCAAACCATGATTGATGTGGTTGACATTGCCCAAGGAATTGATGTCGATATGTGGATGGTGCAAAACAATTATAATGTGGTATGGCAACGTGATTATGATTTGATGTGTCGGGCTGCAAGGCAAGGCAATCTAGAATCAACCACATGGGTAGCTGAATTCCGGCGCTTGGGAAGTCAACTCAACATGGCCATTGTGGCGACTGAGTAATTGTATGTGAAAAATCAGGCCCGTGGCGCGATTTTTCTGCGTTGCGGTGGCACAATGTCCGGTGATGTTGAATGCAGTAATCAGCAAAGAAAGGCTGTGCGATGACGAATCCGCTTGTGATTCATGGCGCCATGCGCCCTGGCTATGAAGCCCTATTGACGCCTGAAGCGTTGGCATTTGTGGCCGAATTAGTCGAACGGTTTGAGCCCCGTCGCCAAGAACTATTGGCGCGCCGCCAGCAACGCTGGGACGAACTCAAAGCGGGACGCTTGCCCGACTTTGATCCGGCGACGGCTCATATCCGTTCCGGTTTGTGGCGCGTGGTACCGCCGGCTGCCGACTTCCGCAATCGTCGTACCGAAATTACTGGCCCCGTTGACCGCAAAATGGTCATCAACGCCCTCAATTCAGGCGCCAATGTCTTTATGGCCGACTTCGAAGACGCCAACGCCCCATTGTGGGACAACGTCGTCCAAGGCCAAATCAATCTCCGTGATGCCATTCGCCGTACCATCGAACTCGTTTCTGATGGCAAAACCTACCGGCTTAACGACAAAACTGCCGTGCTGGCGGTGCGTGCGCGCGGCTGGCATCTCGACGAAAAGCATGTGACCTACAACGACCAACCGATTTCAGGTGGCATGTTTGACTTCGGGCTCTATTTTTTCCATAACGCCCAAGAATTAATTTCCCGTGGCAGTGGTCCCTATTTTTATCTGCCCAAATTACAACACCACCGTGAAGCACGCTTGTGGAACGAAATTTTTGTCTATGCCCAAGACCGGCTCAAGATTGCCCAAGGCTCGATTCGCGCCACAGTATTGATTGAGCACATTTTGGCGGCCTTCGAGATGGACGAAATTTTGTATGAATTGCGTAATCACTCGAGTGGCCTCAACCACGGTCGCTGGGATTACATCTACAGCTTCATCAAAGCCTTCAACCACCGCGATGACTTTGTGTTACCCGATCGGGCCCAAGTCACCATGGGCGTGCACTTTTTGCGGTCGGCAGCCGAATTAGTGGCAGCGACGTGTCACCGTCGTGGCGCCCACGCCATGGGTGGCATGTCGGCGATTATCCCCCGTCGTGATGATGTCGAAGCCAACGAACGGGCACTGGTAAATGTGCGCGCCGACAAGCAACGCGAAGCCCAACAAGGTTTTGACGGGGCCTGGGTGGCTCACCCCGGCTTGGTGCCGGCGGTCCAAGAAGTGTTTAATAACGCCTTTAGCGGTGACAATCAAATCGCCCAAGTGCCCAACGTGCATATTGCGACGGCCGATTTGCTGAAAATCCCCACCGGCGACATCACCGAAGCCGGTATGCGCAACAATGTCAACGTGGCGTTGCAGTATATCGAAGCCTGGTTTGGCGGGCGTGGTGCCGTAGCGATTAATTATTTGATGGAAGACGTCGCTACCGCCGAAATTTCGCGGTCACAAATCTGGCAATGGATCCACCATCATGCCACGCTCGCCGATGGCCGGGCGGTGACGGCTGAATTATATGCCCAGATTCGTGACGAAGAAGTGGCCAAACTCCACGAACGCTTGGCCGGCCCACGGCTCGACCAAGCGATTGCATTGTTGGATTTGTTGGTGTTGAGTCCTGAATTTGTCGAGTTTTTGACGGTGCCCGGCTACCAACAAATGGGGTAAGCTGACCAGCGTATTGGAATCACCCTGTGTGTGGTTGTATAACCACACACAGGGTGATTTGGTTTAGAGCGATTTCTTTTGGAAGGGCAACCACAAAACACCAAAAAACCCATCGACGAAGCGCACAATGGTATAACACAGCCAGCGAAACGGCCACAATAACCAAATAACTGATTTGCGCAAGGGTGAACGGGCAATCAGAATAGTGCCAAACAATACACTCACCGAAATCGCAAACTGCTGTATTTCACTAAACGTAATGTGTGCGTATTCATGCAAAATAAGCTCACCACCAATTACCAGCAACAACAAAAAGGCGCTGGTTTCAAATGCGGGATCCCATTGTATTAATTTGCTAAAAATCGTAGCCGCAAAACGCATCACTACGATGCCAATCGCAACACCCAGCATAATCACCCAAAGTTTATCAGAGAGCGCGACTGCGGCGATTACATTGTCAATACTGAACGCCAAATCGGCGAGTTCGAGTGCCGCAACGGTTGCCCAGAAACCACTGGCCTTGAGTGGACTACCTTCGTGTTGACCATTCTTGTGGGCATAATCGAAGCGCTCACCAAAATGTCGGATAGCGAGATACATCAAGTAAAGTGCCCCCACCAGGCGTAACCACGGGAATTGGATAATCCATCCTGCAATCACAAGCATTAACCCACGACCAAGGTATGCACCCAGCAAGCCGACTTTTAATGCAGCATCACGCTGATTACCGAGGGTACGTTGCCCCCAATTACCCAAAAAGCTCAATGATTTCGGCCAAGGGATTGGCTGGTTGGTGGGTAGATGTGCTACCATCGCCCCCAATACGGCAGCATTGTCAATAGACAAGATACCCTCGAGAAATACCAGCTGTACGATTACACTAATAATTGCGATATCCATGTGGCTCCTTTCAAATTACTCTATAATATTACACGATGCGTGGCTACACTGTGGTTGCACACGCGGATCTTTTTGTGTAGTTGCGTCTGCACAACCAGGAAGGAACGTGCAAATGGCGGTAGTAGCGGTACTTGGTGCCCAATGGGGCGACGAAGGTAAGGGTCATATCGTTGATATTTTGGCGGCTCGCGCCACCACCGTCGTGCGCTATGGTGGCGGGAATAACGCCGGCCATACGGTTGTTAATCGTCATGGCACATTCAAATTGCATATGGTACCGGCGGGGATTTTTGAGCCAGCCACCCTCAATATTGTGGGCAATGGCACTGTCATCGACCCCAAAGACTTCATTGCAGAGCTGGATGGCTTGATGCAACGGGGAATTGATGTCTCAAACGTGCGCATTAGCGACCGTGCCCATGTAGTGATGCCCTATCACGTGCTCCAAGACAGACTCGACGAGCAATTACGGGGCGACGCCAAAATCGGTACCACTGGACGGGGCATCGGGCCAGCCTATGCCGACAAAATGTCACGCATCGGTGTGCGCATGGCCGATTTGACCAACCCTGACATGTTGCGCCAGCGTTTGAGTGCGGTATTGTCAATCAAAAATCGCTTATTCACCACGTATTATGCCAGCGAGCCGTTTGACTTAGAGGCATTGTATAGTGAATATTTGGCCTATGGGCAACGGTTGGCTGTCCATATCACCGATGTCTATCCTGCCGTCCAAAAGGCAGTTCGTGGCCACGAGTCGGTATTGCTTGAAGGCGCCCAAGGGATTTTGCTCGACATCGATCACGGCACCTATCCCTTTGTGACCTCGTCGTTGCCGGGTATCGCTGGTGCCTGTCAAGGGGCTGGGATTGCCCCCAACGCCATCGATCATGTGATGGGGGTCTTTAAAGCCTACGCCACCCGGGTCGGGTCGGGACCATTCCCCAGTGAAGTCGATGGTGTCACCGCCGATGCCTTGCGTCAAATGGGCAAACCATGGGCCGAGGTGGGGACGACCACCGGGCGCGTGCGCCGTGTCGGTTGGTTCGATGCGGTGGCGGCACGCTATGCCGTCAACCTCAACGGGATTGATTTGTTGACGATTACCAAGCTCGATGTGCTCGACGAAGTCGCCGAAATTGCGATTTGTGTGGGTTATCGCTTGCGTGGTGAAGTCATCGACCATCCCCCTACCCAACCCGAGGATTATGCCTTGGTCGAGCCCATCTACGAAACAATGCCCGGCTGGTTGACGCCCACACCCGATGCCCGTAGTTGGGATGATTTGCCGGCTGCCGCCCAAGCCTATGTACAACGCTTGGCGGAATTGTGTGCAGCCCAAGTGGCGATTATTTCGGTGGGCCCTGGCCACGAGCAAATCATCGAAATGATTCCGGTACTCTAGCATTGCGTGTTGGATACAACAAACCACCCCAACGCGCTGACGTGCGTTGGGGTGGTTTGTTGTATACGATTAGCGCAGGCTGGCGATTTTTTCTTTGAGGACGGCGGCGGAAGGCTCAGCCAACATCGATCCATCGGGAAACACAATGGTGGGGACGACTTGGTTGCCGCCGTTGAGCTTGACCACCAAATCACGGGCACTGTCATCTTTTTCGATGTCGATTTCAGTGTAGGCGATTTGCGCATCATTGAGTACCCGCTTGGCGGTGCGACAGTCGGGGCACCATGTGGTGCTATACATCATAATTCCGTTGCTCATAATAACTCCTAAAGTACAAAATCACACAGTGATATTATACTCGGATTATGTAGTGTTTTTTGTTAGAATAAGCTAAATAATCAGATAAAGGAATTGACATCGATGATTGCGCCAACCTCGACGATAATTGCCACATTAATGGCACGAATTCACCCCATTACGACGCTCATCGATGCCCACCACGCATCATGGCGAATCGTGGGTGGCGCGGTGCGTGATGCGGTCAGTGGGGTGATTGCCCATGAAATCGATGTCGAAGTGGTGCATGTAGACATTACGGAAGTCAATGCGTGGATCAGCGCGGTTTATCCACAGGCGTTGATTGTAGGCCACGAAAAACCAATTATTCGGTTGCGTATAGATGCTGATTGGATTGACATCAGTGTGACGGCAACCGCTGATCTCTATACTGCCGCCTTGGCTCGTGATATCACCATGAATGCCATGCTGATTGATGCAACCGGGCAATTTTTTGACCCGTGTGGTGGCCTCGCCGATATGCAGGCGGGGGTGTTGCGCCATTGTAGCGCGGCCTTTGCCGATGACCCATTGCGGGTGCTACGGCTGATGCGTTTTGCGGGGCAATACGGCTTTGTGGTGGCACCCGAGACCGCTGCCCAGGCACAGGCCTTGCGCCCAGTAGCCGCACAACTGACCCGTGAACGAGTCTGGCTCGAGTGGCAACAATGGGCGCTGCGTAGCCACGATCCCCGTGCTGGATTATACGCCTTGCAAACGTGTGGTTGGCTCGATTATTACCCGATGTTACTGGCACTCGTCGATTGTCCCCAAGACCCTACCTATCATCCCGAAGGCGATGTGTGGGAACACACTTTGTGGGTTTGTAATGCGGCAGTTGGC
The DNA here is from genome assembly GCA_040397035.1 of Roseiflexaceae bacterium. GTDB lineage: Bacteria > Chloroflexota > Chloroflexia > Chloroflexales > Roseiflexaceae > UBA965. The sequence goes on from JBBAWW010000058.1 coordinate 18,353, forward strand.
CAATCACACGACCTCGATGACGAGCAACGCCTGATCGTAATGCTGGCGGTGGTGTGTCATGATTTGGGGAAGCCAATGACGACCGTGGTCAATGATGCCGGGCGGATTGTGAGTCCCGGGCATGCCGAAGCCGGTGACGCCCCTACCCGGGAATTTTTGGCGCTTATCAACGCCCCCGAGCGCTATTCCGCACCCGTCACGGCCTTGGTGCGTGAGCATATGGCGGGAGTGAGTGGTCAACCCACCCCACGGATGGTGCGACGCTTGGCGCAACGCTTGGCACCGGCTACTATCGATTTGTGGGGCCGGATTACCGGTGCCGATGGTGGTGGGCGTCCACCCTTGCTGGCCGTCAATTCTGGTACCGCATGTGTGGCGCTGGCACAATCGTTGGGCGTGGTAACGGGCAAGCCGGTGGCCTTGGTACGGGGCGAAGATATTATGCGCCTCGGTGTCCCCCAAGGCCCCCAAATCGGCGAGTGGTTGCAACGGGCCTACGAGGCCCAACTTGATGGTTTGTTTGCCACCCACGAACAAGCCCTCGCATGGCTCAACGAAACATGGTATACCGCTACATGAAGATATATTGAAAAAATATGGAGCCACAATATGAATATTCCCTTGGCACCGTTAGGTGTGGCACCACGATTGGTGACTTGGCGTGGTCACCAGATTGCCTTGCACGAGGCCGGTCAAGGTCCGGTGGTGTTGTTGGTGCATAGTATCAATGCGGCGGCATCGTGTTACGAAATGCGCGCCCCCTTCCGGCTGTTGGCCTCCCAATATCGCGTGGTTGCCATTGATTTGTTGGGATTTGGTGATTCTGATCGTCCCCAAATGTATTACACAGCCGAAGTGTATAGCGCCTTGATCGGTGATATCGCTCAACTGCTCGGTGGCGCCGTGCACCTGGTGGCGGTGTCGTTGAGTAGCGCCTATGCGTTCACGGCGGCCGCCCAGCATCCTACGACAATTCAGACGGTCACCGTGGTCTGTCCTACTGGCATCCAAGACTTAGTTGAACCACAGCCCGTTGGTCGGCTCTATCGAACATTTGCCAGTGGATTTGGCGGATTGTTGTTTGCGGGATTGGTGAGTCGATCGAGTTTGGGCTATTTTTTGCGCTCTATGGCGTATGTTGACCCTGCCGCCTGTGATAGTGCCATGATCGACGCTTGTTGGCGATCGGGGCAACGACCAGGTGCCCGCTGGGCGCCGATTTGTTTTGTGAGTGGGCTGTTGAATTGCGATGTGCGTGCGGTATTACCGTTGGTACAGCAACCGGTGTTGATTGTGTGGGGCGATGGTGCCATGACCACCCCTGTCAGTCGGATGCCGCAATTTGTAGCGGCACTGCCCCAGGCGCAAACTGCGGTGTTTACTGCCGGCATGGCGGTCCAAGATGAATGTCCGACGCAGTTTAGCGCCGCCGTGTTGCAGTTTTGGCAAACGGTAGGGGCGCCAAATGCGTCATCGTTAGGGTAAAATTTAGTTTTTTTGGCAATAAATTGTGTGACTTATTGATACGCTGTACTATTTTTTATGACAAATTTTTACAGTATGATGCACTGCAGTAGGGTTTGTTTTGGATGAAAGAGAGTTTGGCATGAGCAATGATGCTCCCCAGCAACCGCTACGCATCGTGACCTTCAATGTGTTGCCGTTTGCCTACCGGGTGGTATCAGGGTGAGTCCAGCGCCACAATCACCAATTGGTCTCGTTGATTACTACACCGGGACCTTCGACGCGGCGCAACACGTCGTACCGCGACATCATCGCCCAGCTCCCCCCCAATCATGAGGTGCTGATTACGATGCGCGTCAAAAAGCTCGTCCCGTACTTGACATCATTAGCGCCCGATTTCATTATTTCGTTTACCTTCCCCTATTTGTTGCCACCCGAAGTGTTGGCAGTGCCCCGCTTGGGTGCGGTCAATCTACATCCCACCAAATTACCCGCTTATCGTGGTCCCAACCCCTTGCGCCCGATTTATGATGGGGCATCAGAATTTGCGGCGACGTTGCATTGGACCGATGGGGAGTTTGATACCGGTGCCATCCTCAGTCAACTCACCCGCCTAATTCCCAGCGAATTAACGGCCGAGCAGATTGGCATGGGCTTGTTTGAAGTATCTGCCGCCACTCTCGAAGCAGGTATGGAACGGGCCATTGCTGGCGATAAAGGAACGCCTCAACCCAGCGAAGGTGCCTCATACGCCGCTCAATTTGGTGCGGACGACGAGCAATTGGGCTGGGATGTGCTAGCGTATTTATTCTAACGGCGGGTGTTAGCGTTGATGATTGTTGGGCATTCAGCCAAGGTCGTCATTGATGGCACGCCCTATGTCGTCCAGCAGGTCCAAGTCGTGGCCGATGCACCCCAAGCTGCCCCTGGCCAGGTACTCGCCCGGAGCGACAATAGTTGGACGGTGGTGGTGGCGGATGACGCGGTGACAGTGGTATTGGCGGCGGCGGCATAATTGCGGTACAGTAATTGATAGATACAGCGTGATTCCTGTGTACGGTGCATCCGTATGCGGGAATCGTCACACAAGGAGGGTTTCATGGCGCTCCCAACCAATATGCAGGCCTTG
>JBBAWW010000059.1:0-7282 GCA_040397035.1 Roseiflexaceae bacterium
GTTAGCAAACACATCGTGTCAGGATTTTTCATGGACGTCAACTAGCAATCAGGGTGTTGATTGTAAGTCTAGTGATGATTTGACACACTCAACGCACAGAGCGACGCGGCAATCTTGAGTGAGATCCACACCTACGCAAATATAGACCGTATGTGTTTCAATTGATATATGTATAACACGTGTTTTATCATTTGACCCATGACAAAATGTACTGATTTTTATTATTTTTCAATTAACAACAATACCTACGCCAAAATCTCACCCCTAGCGTCATTCCATGCCGGTTGCGCTGGCAACCATTAATGAAGTAGGAAGTAGAAAGGCGGAAGTAGAAAATGGGATGTAGAGAAATTGCATATTGTGCCAGCGCATGGAGCGGGTATAGCGGCGCTTCTATTATTTCGTGCGTCACTTCATACTTCCTTCTTCATGCTGCCGACTTCGTTCGGAGATTCCCCGACCGTAGTCATGGAATGACGTGATGGGGCACGACTCCACCCCTGTTGCATCGCCGGTGTGACATACGCAAGCTGAACGTAACGACTGCAATCACGAACGCACCAATACACACACGTGCACATTAAAATCACTTCCGCCCAAACTGCACAATGCATTAAAATCACCGATTAATCGCACAATTTTAGCACTTGGGCGTATCAATGCACCGCCGAACAATCAACGAGCGGCGTAGATTGGCGTAGGTATTGGATATTGGTATTGCATAATACCAAGTATGGGTGCGCAGGAACGGATGAATTTCTACCGTGAAACTATGGATGACGATAGGCCGCCAACGTCCGTGCGATTTGGTCGAGATGTTCGTCACCATGTGCTACATAGCCGATAAGTTGACGTTGCAAACTGACAGCCCCGAGGTCAGGATGGTAGCCAACCCGCTCCCAATCGCTTTCTGTAAGATTAGTGAAAAAATCAGCCCAACGCAGATGTAACCCCTGCAAAATCATCAATGACGTCGAGACATCGGCCGTTTGACTATCTGCAAACCCAGCCCACGCATCTTGGTCGTAGGGTTTGAGTGGTGGGTTGAGCTCGCTAGCAATCAGGCGACAGCGAATATATGAGGTCATGTGTGAATCTGCCAAATGATGCACGTTTTGGGCAATGCTCCATTCTCCGGCTAATGGATGTGCCGTCATACCGGCATCGTCAAGATGGGCGATGGCACTTGCCAGCCGTTGAGGGAATTCGCGGAGGGCGGTAATTGTTGCTGCATGGATGTGCGGCATGTGTTACTCCTTACTATCGGTGATACTGTTGATATCGTTATTATTACAGAATATAGAGTAGTTCGTGGTAGGATAATCAGGCAAACTAGTTTTTATAATATGAAGAGGATGATGATGACACATACTTCATTGCCCGCAGCCCATGGGGGCGACCAATGGCAAGCCCGTGACCGCGACGCGTTGGCAACCGTCGGCGTGACGACTGAATATGGTCGCTTGCGCCGGGTGATTATGCATCGGCCAGGTGGCGAAATCGACGGCATCACTAATCCCGGCAAAGTATTGTGGGATGATATAGTCGAGCCAATTGCTGCGCGTGAACAACACGATAACCTCACCAACATGTATCGCTCGTTTGGGGTAGAAGTGATTGAATTGGCGCCGGGTGAGCGTGCCACTCCCAACATTTATTTCTGTCGCGATCATTTTTTTATGACACCGCGAGGTGCTATCATTGCACGGATGGCGTCGGCGGCCCGTGCCGGCGAGGAGCAGGTATCGGCACAATCCTTGCTCCGTAGTGGCGTACCGATTGTGCATGGTGTGCATGGTGATGCGGTATTTGAAGGCGCCGATGTGATCTATGTACGTGATGGCGTGGTCATCGTGGCCACTGGGTTGCGTACCAATATGGCTGGCGCCCAACAAGTCGCCCACGAGCTCAAAAGTATGGGCCTCGAGCCACATATCGTCAATATGCCGTGGGGCTGTGGTCATATTGATGGTGGCGTCAATATTGTGGGTCCCCGGACTGCCGTGATGGTGCCAAACAACGCTCCGCATGAGGCCTATGAGTTACTGCGCTATATGGGCTTTACGGTTATTAATGCCATGGATGCAGCCGGCGTTGATCACTACCCCCGTTCGATCAACATGGTGCCAGTGGCGCCCAATGTGGTGGTGATGCCCGCAGGAAACCCCACGATGCGCAAATTGTTTGAAGCCCACGATATCGAGTGCCACGAAGTTGAAATTTCTGAATTGATGAAGGGTGGCGGTGCCGTTCATTGTATGACCGGGGTCGTTTGGCGCGAATAACTCGACTTAAAATAATTACCACAAATCCCACGTACATTTCGTACGTGGGATTTGTGGTGTGATAGCTCACATAAAGCGCATATTAATACGCAATTAACTGATATTATGATAAATGCACAGAAAAATAGTGTAATTTCGTGAACTATTGTGTACGTGTGGGCGTCGTACCGTGTACGGTGTGTTGTACAGGTAATGCACCGCTCGGGTGATGGGATACAACAAAACGCAGTGTAGATTTATATGTTGACCTAATGCGTATTTGTTTATTTTCTTATACAAGAAATAGTTGGGCACGCTCATGTGGCGTATGTATGTGGGGATTGTGTTGTGTATGGTGATCGTTGTTGGTAGCGTTCCTTATTTTGTGGGAACGCAAGTCGTTGAACCTAGCGTTGGGCAAGTGGTCCCTGAACAACAACGAGTGATTATCGTGCTCAAGTCGTCGCTCGGAATAGAAGCGCAGAATGCAAATGTGAACCAGCGGCTGACACGCAGTGCGCTAGTACGCCAATTGCAGGCGACGTTTTTGCAACGCAAAACTGGAATTATTCGCACCGTAAACCGCCAATTCACGTTATTTCCCATGATTGTCGCCACTGTTTCAACGAGTGGTATTGCGACACTGCAGGCAGATCCCTTGGTTGAGTCGGTACAAATAGATCGCCTATCAACGGTCAATCTAAACAACAGTACTGAATTGATTGGCGCTGCCGCCGCTAACAGTGCCGGGTATGGTGGCGGTGGGGCGACGGCGGCGGTATTGGATACTGGGGTCGACAAAAATCACCCCTTTCTCGCCGGCCAAGTCATCCAAGAAGCTTGTTTTTCATCAACAGATAGTCTAGATGGCAGCACGTCGGTTTGTCCGGGTGGCGTTGCGCAAAGTAGCGATGTTGATAGTGGCTTACCGTGCCCAGTGAATTTCGACGGGTGTGCCCACGGCACGCACGTGGCAGGAATTGTGGCAGGCAATCGCATGTATGTCAATGGTGCCACGATATCGGGAGTCGCTCCTGACGCAAAAATCATTGCGGTGCAGGTGTTTTCAGGGTTTATGGGGTATTGTTTTGGTACTGATTGTGTTTTGTCGTACGAAAGTGATCAAATTTCAGCCTTGGAGTGGTTGTACCAGAATCGCAATACCCCTGAATGGCACACCTTAGCTGCAGTGAATATGAGCCTTGGGGGGAGTGGGTCGCCTACGGTTTGTAATGGCGAAGCGATTAAATATTACATTGATCAACTGCGTAGTGTGGGAGTTGCCACGGTGATTGCGGCGGGTAATAATGGCTTTATAAGTAAGGTGAGTTTCCCTGGCTGTGTGTCGTCGGCTATCACCGTCGGATCAACGATATCTACCAATTCAGGTGGGGTGATTGATAGCGTATCTTATTTTTCAAATGCACCGACGGTGGCCAACAATAAACCCAACATCTATGGCGACCGGTTGTTGGATTTGTTGGCACCGGGGCAATATATTTATTCGTCGGTTGGTTATCCTGCAGATACATATGATTCGTGGCAAGGTACCTCAATGGCGACGCCCCATGTGGCAGGCGCCTGGGCGGTGCTCAAAGGACTGATGCCTGCTGCCCCTGTCGCGCAGGTGCTTACTTGGCTGCGTGACAACGGTTTACCCGTAGCAGACCAACGCATACCTGCATTGGTGGTGCCGCGGATTCAGGTGGGCAAGGCGATTACGGCCATCCAAAACGCCACACATATTTTGCAATTATCGACGTCGGCACTCGACTTTGGTCAGGTGCGGGTGGGTGATAGTGTGACGCGCCAGATTATTGCCACTTCTCCATATACTAGTACCACATTTACGTGGGGTATCAGTGGAGATGGATTTGCTGTCGATGTGCCCAATTGTGATGACTATATCGATTATGCCTGTACATTGAATGTCACATATAGCCCATCGTCTGCCACAAACAATATCAACGATACCGGTGTCTTGACGGTGACATGGGGTGGGATTTCGCAGGCAATTGGGTTGCTTGGCCGTAGTGTGTTGGATTTGCCCACAGGAGCCCAGACCCAAACCGCGATTGTCATCAAAACAAGTACGGCGCTACGTGTACGTTCTATCACTCCCACTCCTACCCCCACTAGCCACGATGTGGCCCGGACGGTGGTGGCGTGGGCGACGCGTACCCAACGGATGCGCAATTATCAAGCGACTGCGGCCCGCCAAACCTGGACAGCCCTTGTCGCTGCTGACCGGCAGACCGCTACCAAGGAACGCCAAAACGGGTTGCCGAGTCGCACACGTGCCCAGACGGCCACGCAGACTGCTACGGCGACGGTGTTGCCGTTGACCAAAACGCTGGGCGCGGTCACTACTGCAACCCGCGTACAACAGCTGGCAATTACTGCCACGCGGGTACAAGTACTGACGAGTACCCGTGTGGCGCAATTGGCGTTGACCAGTACCCGTCAACAAGAAAACTATCTCGCCACCCAAGAAGCGACCCTCACCGGCAAAACCCGCACACGGACTGCAACCATTACGCAGACACCCAGTCGTACTTGGACTGCATCTAATACCCGTGTAACCAATACCATAACCCGTACATCCAGTCGCACGTTGACCGTCTCAAATACCCGTGTAACTAATACCAGTACCAGTACCAGTACGCGTAGCTTGACTGCGACAGCGACAGCAACGGTGACACCGGAATTTATTGCTCAATCCATGGGTGTATTAGATCAACCATATCAGGCTATTTTGGCGTTGCTGACGCTCAATAGTGTGGTCGTATTGCACCAGGGTGATATTGCGACTGCCGATATGCCCCAACTGGTCTTGATTGACCCCTTACCGATGATGAGTGTGGCAACCCAAGACTTGATTGGTATCAATGCGCGGGTAATGACGATTGACCCGCGCAATCCCCTGCAAATCATCGTGGCTGGACGTTTGAATTGGCAGACTAATTATGTACAAATATACGATGTCAGTACCAGCGCATTTGTGTTGTTGGGTGAATTCACCTTCGTGGCGACGGGTGATGTGACGGCACTCTATGCCGCAAATCAACGGTTGTATGTGGGAGTCTCGGTACCCAAGATTCCGTCACCAATGGCAACCGGGCAAATTATCAGTATTGACATTAGTGACCCGCAAACCATGGCGACATTGGGTCTGCCAATCGCTGTTGTCGGCATCCCCAATGCCATTGTGGGCGTCGATGATGGCGACAGCCTGTTGGCAGTTGCTGGGTCACTGTCCCAAACCAGTGGTGCCGCCAAAGGATTTGTACAAGGCATCCAACGTCGCAGTGGAGTGTCGGTTGCAACCACAAGTGTGGCGTTACCGTATGCGATACAAACTATGGCACTCCGGAGTACCTTGGTGGCGTTGCAACGTACCAATATTTTGTATGCCGGTGATAGTCGTCAGTTGACACAACTGACGATTGCAGACAGTACGGGTGCTGTGGTTAAATCGCTCAACCCTGTGTTGGCTCCCGCCAACGCTGCCAAGTATATCCCCGTCTATGATATTCTCGTGACGGCATATTATGATGCCACGACCAACGAGGATGTATTTGTATCGTATCAGTTATGGCAAAAACTGCTATGGGTGCATACGATGGATCGTAATAGTAACCTCGTGGTGCCGCCACTCCCCGCCATCGCCATGCTTAACCAAACCCTCTACACGTTATTTGGCGATTACGTCTATGTATCGCCGTTAGGGGTTCCTCCCGGCAATTGACAGGCATAACTCTATATGGATTGCTTACGCCACCCAATGAGGGTGGCGTTGCAATGTGGCGCGCAAGGTGTGTTTTTCATCATCTGAAAGCCATGATGCCGTCACCGCATTGTCGATGAGTTGGCAAATCGTGGCTGGTGACAAGTGGAAGTGTTCCATCAACTGGGTGTATTCATCCACTAGCGTATTATTAAACATTTTGGGGTCATCGGTATTGACGGTGACCAGCATGCCACGGTTGATGAAGTCGGCAATGGGATGACTAGGTATATCCGCCACGACGCCGGTGCGCACATTGGACAAGGGGCACATTTCGAGTGGTATTTGCTGGGTCACAAAAAAATCACACAATTTGGGGTCGGTGCTGGCACGGGTGGCGTGGCCGATCCGTTCGGCACCGAGGGCCGTAAGTGCCCCCCAAATACTCTCTGCACCGGCAGCCTCACCGGCATGGGCGGTGGTGCGCAGCCCCAATTGACGGGCCCGCGCAAAGACCGGTGCAAATGGCGCGGGTGGATGGGTTTGCTCAGATCCACCCAATCCGATGCCAATTACACCGTATTCGCGGAGCTCGGCCACGGTTTCGACGGTGTGCATGGCACGGTCGATGGATGAATCACGCACCACATCGGCGATGAGGTTGACGTGGACGGCGGGGACTTGATTGAGCCCCGCCCTGATGGCACAGGTGATTTCGCCGATGGTGAGGCCATGGCGGGCAAAATCAGTAGGTGAATAATGGGACTCGACATAACAAATATTTTGGTTAGCCCAGTCTTGGGCTACCGCGGCGGCGATGGTAGTGAAATCGGCGGCGGTGCGGATAAAGCGATTTTTCCAAACCCAGGTGTTGATAAAGTGCGGGAAGTCACGGTATTGGAATTTGCGTGCCAGGGCTGCCATATCGGGGACATCGGGATCGCCGTCGTATTGTTGCATCAGTTGCCACAAGCTGGTCAGTGGGATGGAGCCTTCGAGGTGGATGTGGAGCTCTACTTTGGGCAGGGAGTGGAGCCAGGTATGCATTACGATGCTCTTTCTAGCGCTCGCACAGAGGATATTTTTTGGCTCGCACAGAGGACGCAGCGCACACGGAGATAACTTCAAACTTCAACTTTATACTTCCGACTTCGTAGCACTCGCACAGAGGACGCAGCGCACACGGAGGCATTTGTATGTAGTAACCGATGAATGTCACCTTTGCGATATGTTCTCTTTGGCTCGCACAGAGGACGCAGCGCACACGGAGATAACTTCAAACTTCAACTTT
>JBBAWW010000059.1:7382-20348 GCA_040397035.1 Roseiflexaceae bacterium
GGACGCAGCGCACACGGAGATAACTTCAAACTTCAACTTTATACTTCCGACTTCATGCTTCCGACTTCATCAATGTCGTACCGAATTGCAAGAGTCAAACGGTATATGTATAACCATTGTATCGGCTATGTGCGTTGGAGAATTGTATGCGTGAGTTAAACGAATTAACCGGCATAATTATTGCGAGTGCCATCGATATTCACCGTGCATTAGGGCCGGGACTCCTTGAATCGGTGTATCAACGGGTGTTGGTTGATGCATTACGCCGTAGAGGACTTGACGTACAATCACAAATACCAGTGCAATTTGTGTATGACGACATCCAATTTGATGACGGGTTACGCCTCGGTTTGTTTGTGGAAGGACGTGTGATTGTTGAATTGAAATCAATCGAAAAAGTCTCTGTTATCCACAAAAAACAAGTACTTACCTATTTGCGCTTGACCAATGCCCCTGTGGCATTACTGATTAATTTTGGGCAGTTGCGGTTAAAAGATGGCATTCATCGGCTAATCAATAATCGTGATAATCGGCGTGATGATTATTCGAATTAGTGAAATGAGTAGTTTGTGGATGCGAGTATAGTCACCTCGCATCCACGTACAGATATCGACCACCACCAAAAAAACACTGCGACCTCTGTGTGCTCTGTGCGAGACAATGAGGATCCTACCGCTGTGTTCCTCTGTGCGAGACAAATCGCATAGCGCATTGGCCGGCATTGATCGACCACCACCAAAAAACTCTGCGTTCTCTGTGTTCCTCTGTGCGAGACAAATCGCATAGCGCATTGGCCGGCATTGAGCGACCACCACCAAAAAAACTCTGCGTTCTCTGTGTCCCTCTGTGCGAGATAATGAAGATTCTCGTCTACTGTGCGAGATAACGAAGATCTCCCCGCCCTACGTCCCTTCTTGCCAGCTATGCAAATAGGTATCTTGGGCACCGGTCAGGATATCGAGGCGGATGCCCATGGCTTTGAGTTTGAGGGTGGCAATCATGATGTCAGCGCTATCGGGCAAGCGATGGACGATTTTGGGCATGGAGCCAGCATTGCGTGCCAGCACCTCGGCGGCCAAGGCTTGGTTGGCAAACGACATATCCATGACTGCGGGTGGATGCCCTTCGCCGGCCACCAAATTGACCAAACGTCCCTCGCCCAGCAAATGGAATTGGCGACCGTTGGCCATGTGGTAGCTGGTGACGTGGGTGCGGGGTTGGGTTTTGTTGATAGCCAGAGCTTCGAGGGCGGCCACGTCGATTTCAACATTGAAGTGGCCGGCGTTGGCGAGCACGGCGCCATCTTTGAGGTCAGCGAAATGTTCGGCGCCGACCACGGTGTGATTGCCGGTGACGGCAATAATGATGTCGGCTTCGCGTACCGCTTGGTGCATAGGCATGACCCGGAAGCCATCCATGGCTGCTTCGAGGGCTTTGACGGGATCGACTTCGGTGACAATCACTTTAGCGCCGAGCCCGGCGGCCCGACTCGCCACGCCCCGCCCACACCAACCATACCCTGCCACCACGATGTTGCGTCCGGCGAGAAGCAAATTGGTGGCGCGGATGATACCGTCGATGGCACTTTGACCCGTACCATAGCGGTTGTCAAACATATGCTTGGTGCGACTTTCGTTGACGGCGATGACGGGGAATGGCAATACCCCTTGGGCTTCCATGGCGTTGAAGCGTTTGACGCCGGCGGTGGTTTCTTCGGTGGCACCGAGGGGCATCAGCCCCGCGTTCAGTCCCCGTTGCAACAACGCGCTTGTGAGGTCGGCACCGTCATCGCATAATAGGTGTGGTTTGGCGTCGAGGGCAATTGATACATGGCGGCGGAAGGTGTCGACTGATTCACCCCGCATCCCGTAGACGGGGATTTCGTCGTGGGCTACCAGCGATGCCGCCACATCATCTTGGGTCGAGAGGGGATTAGAGGCAACCAGCATCACCTCGGCGCCACCGGCGGTTAGGGTGCGCACCAAGGCGGCTGTTTTGGCGGTTATATGCAAACAAACGGACAAACGCATCCCTTTGAGGGGGCGTTCTTTGGCAAACCGTTCGCGGATGCCAAGCAACACCGGCATGTCGCCTTCGTTCCAGTTGATGCGATTGCGGCCTGATTCGGCTAAGCTAATATCACTGATTTCGTAATCGGCCATGGGTTGCTCCTATCGATAGACAAGGGTGTCATCGTATTATAGCGGTTTCACGATTTTGTATGGTACATTCACTGATGGTGTCGGTATCAACTCGGTGTGTGTGTTGTGGCAGGAGGGTGTGGTGGCTCAGGTTATTGTACAATACCATCAGATTATCATTGTGGTGAGGTATCAGTATGCCCACGCTGTTGCGTAAACAATGTCCGAGTTGTCAAAAAATATGGCCCGTTGAAACGATATTTTGTACGTATTGCACCACATCACTGCATAATGCACCGGTGTTCGATGAAGAAGTGACAAGTGGCGTACTGCCCGATGCGACGTTTCGCAGTAAGGATGTGCGGATTATCCCGCCACGCATCGGTCAAGACGACGAATACCTCAGCATGTTTCGCCCACGCTCGGTGTTTTCGGCGCAGGCCGTTGATAATCAACGTGATTTGGCTCGGGTCTGTGCTGACCAGTATGCCGTGATGTGGCAGCATGTGCGCCGCTTACAACTAATGGCCTATGTGCAATTGGGGATAGGAGTTCTTGCCGCAGTCGTGTTGGTGGGCTTCGGGTTGTACATGGCCTGGAAGGGTGGCACGGCCGCCTTTGGCGCGAGTGCGCCGTGGCATGGCGCACGTACCACGGCGTTGATTTTGATAGCAATTAGCTATCAACAGGTAAGTGGCGCCATCAAGACCCTTGCACAGCGCGACAGTCTGATTTTGCAGATTGGTTCCGAAGTAACGCCTACAGTGAACGAGTAACAACACAAGGACACAATAGATGAACATTCATGTGATTGCCAGTAGCGCAAACGCCCAATCATTGAGTCAGACGTTGGCGCGCAACGTGGCGACTGCGCTGACAGCCACAGGTGCCACATGTCAGGTCTGGGATATTCGCGATTTGCCCCCCACCTGGTGTGATGGCCGCAGTCTCGCTGATTACCCGGCGGCGTATGTTGACCTGCACCAGCAATTACGCCAAGCCGACGGCGTAATTTGGGCAGTACCAATCTACGGAGCGGCGGTATCTGGCGCCAGCAAAAACGTGTTGGACATCATCGGTGATGCCTTTAGCGGCAAGCCGGTGGCGGTGGTGTCAGCGGCGGGTGGCCCGCGTTCGTATCTAGCCATCAAAGAATTCATGATCGCCATGTTGTTTGAATTCCGGGCCTATTTATTCCCCTATACGATCCAAATCAATGACGCCGCTGAACTCGAGGCACACGCCGCCCGCATCGACGAATTTGCGACGAATTTCGTGGCGATGGTCAAACGCTTGGCGGCCTAAGTTCCCAGGTGCTCCCTGCGGAGAGCTCACGGCTGAGGATGACATCGCTTTGCCACGGCGAAATCAGCGTGCAAGTACCCCCCACCTCACTCGTGATCCGTACCCATTGCACTATGCCGTCACGACATTCCGCACTGACTAGAAATCCCCCTACTGCCCGCAGGGTCTGGAAGTGGGCTGGAGTGGTGAGGTCCCAATTGGGAAACAGCCGAATGGTGCCGGTATAACTTTGTAACAAACATTCGTTGATAACGGCAGGCAAGGCGAAATTTTCGAACCAAATTCCCATGGGCGCCATGAAGTCGAACGGCATGCCGTCGCGATAACGCCCGTGGGTTTGTAATACCATGTCGGTACAGGTGCCGTTGGGCAACAAACAATAATTGATTTGACGGGTGAATTTGGCGATGTCGAGTACCCCTAAGCGGGCCGCTTGCATGTTCAAAAAAACCAATTCATTGCCGCCTTCGTTGCGTTGCTGTTGCAACGTGCGCAAGGCTAGGTCGTATTCGTCGGGTGGGGAATGGAGCCCATGTTCTTCGCCTGGGAAGATAGTGGTGGTGCTCGATGGCACGTTATAGACCACGCTGGGGTCTTCGGTGGGGACGCTGACCAGCACCGGGCCTTGGGGGGTTATGGCAGTGGGGTACGGCGGGTAGGCGGCCAGAATGTGCTGTACGGCAGTTGCCAATTCACGATCGCCAGCGATATTTTCGACCAGAGATAATGCCTCGAGAAATGCCTGAAAAATAAACTTGGTCAGGGTTAAATCGACCAGACAATCGTGGTTTTTGGTGAGGCCCGGGGTCAATCCATACAGCTCGGGCGACACGGTGGGGTAGATGTGATAGCAGTCGTCCCAATAGGCGTCGGAGCGTTGCATGTAGGCCACCAAAAACTGCACGGCGGCTCGAATGGGCGTGATGGCGCGGGTCTGCAAAAACTCCACGTCGTGGGTGTAGCGATAGTGCCACCACAAACTCTGGACGGTCCAGGGTGTCTCGCAGATTTCCCAACCCCAGGTAGGTACCGGGTAGGGCATCACATTCATAGCCGTGGGGTAGGCCGAATGAGGGTAGTAGGCGCCGGGTAATTGGTAATATTCTTGGGCCCACTGCCGACTTATCGGCAAAATCTGGTCGACGAGATTGATATACGCCAAGTGTTTGTCGACATGATTACTACTAAAGCAAAGCCAAAACGGTTGCTGCGTGTTGTAGTTCATGTGGTAATCACCGTGCCAGGCCGTACCAATGGCGAGGTGGCTCCAATTGGCAAACAACCCAGGGCAGGTGTGGTCGGGTGAAACGGCGCAATTAAAAAAATAGAGATTGTGGTACCAGGTGCGTTCGAGGATGATATCGGCCAGTTGCACCCCCGATTTGCGCCAGTAGGTTTGCCAAATTTGTTGATTGCGCTGGGTGACATGGTCAAATTGGGGAATGGTGGGGGCAATCGGCGTGGGTGGCGTGACACAGGCCGTCGCCACCCCGTGTTGCAGCGTAATTACCCCCACAAACGGCTCGTAATCAGTGAGCTGGCGTTCGAGTGGGTCTATTGGGCGGGGCACGCCATAACTAGTCTGCGGTTGCCAGGTGCTGGTCTGGCTGCTGAGAGCGACTGCGACGCACACGACCCGATCATCAGGATGATGGGGGATGGTATTTGTGGTGGTGGTAGTGGCATCGTTGAAATTTCGCCAAAACTCAGCCGGTTGGTGATTACTACTGACCGTTCCTGCTTGGCTAGGAAGTATTTGGCTAAACCCGATCCCATCACTATGTACTGTATAGGCCGGGAATTCGGCTGGGGTGGTAGGGTCAGGCATCACCCGCAGGCGTTCAAACGGTGCGGCGACGGGTTGGTCATGGGCGTCGACGGTACGCATCCAGACCTGGTCGCTAGTTTGGTCGACCATGATCTGGACGCGAATGTCGGCTTGGCTGGGCTGGAGTTTGATGGTGATTTCGCATAGCCCATCGGCGATAGCGAGGCGATGTCCGATGACTTCGGCGTGCCGGCGATCGAGCCCAAACAACACGGTGCCACACGGGAAGGGACGGGGGTAATCGGCAAGGTAGTTTTGTTGCATCAAATCGGTGTAGGATTTGTACCATGGGTCTTCTTCGAGTGCGCCTAGTGTGGGTGATATGGCCTTGACTTTAGCAAAAATCTCGGCAAAAGTGCCGACGTGCTCTTGATTGTGTTCGGCCACGCGGATATCCCAGACGCTGTTGTGGCCGAGGTGGAGCATGATGCCGTCGGGACAGGTGGTGACGCACACGCCGAGACCGCCGTTGCCGAGCAGTGCGCCCGCAAAAAAATCAACGGCGGGTTTGGCGTGCATGATGGCGTGCTGTTGGGCTTGTTGATAGGGATCAAACGTCATTGTCTTCTCCTTGTGGTAGGGCTAACGGATTGGTGTGCCAACCCCGATGAGTCGCCACGTGTTAGCGCCCAGCGTCAGAGGAGTTAATTGGCGGTCGTCAAGACTGTATTGCACAATACGGGTGTTGCTGATGAGCAATAAATGTGCCTCATTGCGCCAGAATAGATTGTCGACCCGCATGCCGGTAACGCTATATTGTTGACTGGCATCGGCAGATTGCACGGTGACGCTATCTCCTAAACGGTAGGCGAGCCATTGCCCGTTGGGTGACCAACGTGGTTGTTGGCCATTGCCCACACACAGAAGTTCGGCCGTGCTATTGCTGATGGTGCAAATTTTGGGTGTCGTATCACTCACGAGCGTAAACCACAATTGCGCACTTTTGGGGCGCCAGACAAATTCAGCATAGGCGTTAGGACTTTCGGCCACGGTGGTGAGGGTATCGCTCATACCATTGCCTTCGATCGTGTACATATTGCCATAGCGAGCACAGATGAGGTTTTGGCCATCAGGAGCCCATACCATGCTGTCGCAACGACTATTGATGGTATAGCGCGTGTTTGTGGTGAGATTGAGGATGGTGATGTCGGCATCGTGTGGTTGGATGGCTATTTGGGTGCCATCGTCACGCACTGCCACGAAATCAATAGTGTTACTAAGTACCACGGTTTGACTGAGTTGATTGTGTTGGATAATCAGATTCGTGGTGGTTGTGTCAGCAAAAAAAAGCGTCGGCGCCGGTTGGGGTATAGCGCTAATAGTGGCTGTTACCGGTGGCGTAGCTGCGACTGGTAGCGCTGTGACGGTAGGAGCAGACGGTATCGGTGTTGGAGCGGTTGCGCAGCTCATCAAAAAAAATATCCCCAGCACCAAAAACCACTGCATACATCCTCGTATCGATTTAATGTGCGTCATGATGCCCCAATGGAAGTATTTATTCATTTTTTATCATACCATGCCATGGTATGATGCCCATACGATATTGATAGGTATATAAGAGGAGGGTGATATGGCCAAAATTGCCTTGATTGGGGCTGGCAGTGTGGTGTTTACCCGCAATTTGTGTAGTGATATTTTGTTGGCGCCGGCCTTGCGTGATTGCGAAATCTCCTTGATGGATATCGATCCGGCCCGCCTCGAAACCGCCCGTCAACTGGTACAAACCATCATCGATAAACGCGGGTTGCCTGCCACCGTTACCGCCACCACCGACCGCCGCACGGCAGTGACGGGGGCGCGCTACGTGATTACCACCTTCCAACAAGGTGGGCTGACCGCCTACCAACAAGATATCGACATCCCCCAACGCTATGGCGTTGAGCAGTGTGTGGGCGATACCCTCGGACCTGGCGGCGTGTTCCGTGCCTTGCGTACCATCCCAGTATTGTTGGGGCTCTGCGATGATATGGCGGCGGTGGGGCATCGTGATGCGCTACTGCTCAACTACGTCAACCCAATGGCCGCTAATTGTTGGGCCGTCGATAGTGCCCGTGGGACGCCCCATGTGGGTTTGTGTCATAGTGTCCAAGGTACCAGCGAAATGCTAGCGCAATGGGCGGGTGTGGCCTATGATGACGTGGTCTATCATTGTGCTGGAATCAATCACCAAGCCTTCTTTTTGCGCTTCGAAACTCGTGATGGCCGCGATTTATACCCTGCTATTCGCGCTGCTGCGCAAACCGCTGACATTTATGGCAGTGAGCCGGTACGGATTGATTTGATGCGCCATTTTGGCTATTTTGTGACCGAATCAAGTGGTCATGCCAGCGAATATTACCCCTATTTCCGAAAATCTGCGGCCATGGTCAATGAGCAGTTGGTGCCCAAATTTACCAGCGCGCACGACCATTGGTTCGACAATGGCCGCACCGGTGGCTATTTGCGCCACTGCCTCGAACGCGAAGTCAAGGTGGCCGACGAACGCCAAGCGATGATTGCCGGTGCTCGTGACATCCCGTCGATTCGCTCACACGAATACGGCTCGCACATCATCGAAGCCATCGAAACCAACATTCCTACCCGTATCAACGGCAACATCCCCAATCGGGGCTTGATTACGAGTTTACCCAATGGTTGCTGTGTAGAAGTACCGTGTTTGGTTGATGGTAACGGCATCCAAGCCACGCCGATTGCGCACTATCCGGCCCAACTTGCTGGCCTCAACCGCACCAACATCAATGTCCAAGAATTGATTGTGCAAGCGGCGATCAAGGGTGATCGTGAAGCTGTCTATCATGCGGTGATGCTCGACCCATTGACGTCAGCAGTGGCCACCCTCGACCAAATCCGTAGTATGGTGGATGAATTGATGACTGCCCAAGCACGTTGGTTGCCCCAATTTAATTAGGCATGGTGCATGTTGTGGGATTATGCTGAATCACGCCGCTCCGTATTGCGGATCGGCGTGGGATTTTTTGCTGTATAGCATAGTGATTTGGTGCGTGTTTCTGAAAAAACGACTTGGTTTACTTGTGACATTGGGGTGTTGTTCGTACAATAGAGGCAGCAGTGATGTCGATGGATTATCGCGACATTGGTGATGTGGTGGAATTGGTATAATGGAGGGGTCATGCGTTGTCCGTATTGCGCTCATGGTGAGAGTGACGTGATTGACACCCGCAAACTCGATGCTGGTAACTCGATTCGGCGCCGGCGCCGGTGCAATCAATGTGGCAAGCGTTTTACCACCTACGAACGGGTGGAATTTGTCAGCATTGTGATTGTCAAGAAAAACGGCGAACGTGAGCCCTATGACCGTGATAAGTTGATGCGTGGCGTGATGACGGCCTGTTATCGCCGGCCTGTGGCGGCTCAACGCGTTGAACAACTTATTTCGGACATTGAATCGGAGTTGTTGACCACCTATGAATCTGAAGTGTCGTCGGTGGCGGTGGGTGATGTGACGATGCGCTTGCTCCGTGAACTCGATGAAGTAGCGTATATTCGGTTTGCATCGGTCTATTTATCGTTTGCCGATATCGCACATTTGCGCCGTGCGGTTGATGAATTGTTGTTGCGCGACAATACCTTGATTTCGCCTTCGCCTACACAGGAAAAACTATGAAACAAGAACCAAATTCGAGTTGGAGCCGTTTGACCATGCCTGCCAACGAATACCTGTCACAGGGATTTCGGGCATTCAATTGGACGACTGTCATCCTCTATGGGGTGGGTGCCGGGTTGTTGATGCCGATCTCGTTGGTGCAGTCCAACGTCCTCGCCGTAATTGCAGGCGTTGTCCCAGTGACGGTCGGTCTGTTGTTGGCCCGCAGTGCCAAAGGCTTTTATGGTTTGTATGGGTTTGTGACCGGGTTGATTGGTGCCATTACGAGCACCACGTTACTCGCGGTATTAATTTTTCTTACCGGCAATGCCGAATTGGTGGCGCAATTGTCACCTGAATCGGTGACGCCGATGAGCACGTGGTTGACGGCAAGTGGCTTTATTTCGTTCTCGTTGATTGCCTTCTGTACCTTTGGTACCATTACCACTGGTCGCATGGAAGAACGCAATCGCGAAGCCCGCACCCAATCCGCCTCACGCGGTGGCACCCTCGAGCGGGCTGGCACTATCCGCGAAGTCAGCGACATTCGTGGCTTGTTGTTGCCACAACTCGGCTGGTACGTCAATAATTTGTTCAAGAAAAAAGGCTATGTCCTGCGGGATTACAAATTCACCGACAAAGATCGTTACGTGGATTTGTGGTACGACTACCAAGATGCCGTGTGGCAAATTCGTTGTGTCGTCGCCGAAAAAGTCTCTGCGGGTGTGGTTGAAAGTCTGCTCCAAGAAATGAAGCGGGCCGGCACCCCCAAAGGGATTGTCGTTACCTCCACCGAATTTGCCAGCGGTGCCGTCAAAGGCGGCAAAGACAAGCCGGTGGTGTTGATTGATGGCGATACGCTGTTCGAAATTTCGCGCTAAATTGGAGATTTCGCGTACGTATTGATACACAAAAGGAGTGTGTGGGCATGCAAATTCGTTTGAATGATCGAATTGCCGTGGTAACGGGTGGTTCACGGGGGATTGGTCGGGCGATTTCGCTCAGCCTCGCCACCACCGGCGCCACCGTAGTGGTCAATTATCGTGGCAATCAGGCTGCCGCCGACGAAACCGTCGCCACAATTGTGGCCGCTGGCGGTCAAGCGGTGGCTATCCAAGCCGATGTGGCCAACGGCGAAGACGTCGAACGTTTGTTTAAGGAAGTCAACGAACGTTTTGGACGTATCGACATCCTCGTCAACAACGCTGGTATCACCCGCGACACCTTGATGCTGCGCATGAAAGACAATGATTGGGATGCCGTCATGGACACCAATTTGCGTGGGCTCTTTTTGTGTACCCGGGCTGTATTACGCCCGATGACCCGTGCCCGCTGGGGCCGCATCATCAATATCACCTCTGTGGTGGGTCTGATGGGCAACGCTGGTCAAGCTAATTATGCTGCCGCCAAAGCGGGCATCATCGGCTTCACCAAATCGGTGGCCCGCGAAATCGGCTCCCGTACGATCACCGTCAACGCCGTCGCGCCTGGCTTTATCGATACCGAATTGACTGCATCCCTCGGTCCCGAAACCCGCGAAGCCCTCATCAAACAAATCCCCCTCGGTCGCCTCGGCAATCCCGATGATGTGGCTGGGTTGGTGACTTTCCTCGCTTCCGAACAGGCCGCCTATATCACCGGGCAAACCTTCAACAGCGACGGCGGCATGGTAATGCAATAGTTGTCATTAAAAGTCCCACAGCCATATTTGGCTGTGGGGCTTTTTTGTGTGCCATCACAGGGTAGGCTAGAAACCTACTTTGATGATGGTACGGCCAGTTTTGTCTTGAAAGAAGCCGACGCCGTCTTGGATGAGTCCTACGAAAAATCCCATCTTGGTTTCTTGTTGTTTGATGAGGATGCGCCCGACGATTTCACATTCTTCGCCGGGCAAGAATTCATCCTCGACGAAGGGGATTTTCCATTGCGCGGGTGGACGTGGCGTAATCGCCCAGCGGTAGGGGTAGCGTTTGGCCGCCCCACCCGCATTGGCATCCCAGTCGACGCCAATCCGCCAGAACCCACCCGATTTGGCGACGTATTTGCCATCGGCGATCGATGAAAAGGCATCATTGGTAGTGTACTCGTATCCCGATGCTGGTCCGTATGTGCGGATGGGTACGGTGCCAGTATTTTTGATGCGCATCGTGACCGTCAACACATCCCCTAGCTCGAGGAGCTGTGGGGCCATATAGGTGTAGGTAATCAATGCTTGTGGTTGGCCACTTGCCTCGATGGTGATTTGGTCACTTTTTTGGACGATATTGCCATACAAATCTTGGGAGCGGATGGTGTAGGTATAGACGCCGTTATCCAAAATCAAGCCGTCGGTGGTTTTGCCGTTCCAGACTTGGCGATGCAAGGCTGGGCTGGTGAGTTCACCGGTGACAAATGGTAATGTGCGCCCGTCGGGGGTGGCAATGGTGATGTTGACGGTGGCGGTGACCGGTAGTTGATAGGTAATCTCGGTGACGTCGTTGCGCCCATCAGAATTGGGTGAAATTGTGGTAGGGAACGACAGCAGATTTTCGACCATGGGGGGTGGTGCATCGGCACTGCTGATGGTCAAATTTACTTGGGCGTCGTCTTTGATGCCTGCAGGAGTCACCGCAGTCACAACTACTTGATAGACGCCACTCGCGAGGGCCCGTTGCAACCAGACCGGGTCGTTGTTGGGGGCGGTGCCGTCGATGCGGAGCTGGTAGGGGATGCTCGAGGCGGTGCGTTTGACGGCTTGGCGCAATACATACTGGGTGCCCTTGGCATCGACTAGTGCTACCGACACCAAGGCCGTCTGTCCAATCGTATATGCCAGTGACACCGATTCTTCGGCACCACTAGGCGTCAATGTCGTGGCCGAAAGGCTGACATTGCTCAGTACCGGTGCGGTACTACAACCGCTCAATATGATGAGCCCGAGCAGGGCCACACAAATCCCACCAAGCCAACGCATCATGCCTCTTCTCCTTCGGTGCTGGGATAGCGCCGTGAAAACCACGTGAGCGCGATAATCCCCAACAACACCCCAAACCATAATGTGCCAAACCGAATCAACATGGTCGCGGCAGCTGCTGCCGCCGGACTCATCGGTACCATCCAAATCAACAAGCCACTCGATGATGCCTCTGATACTCCCAGTCCTCCAGGAAGTAATGATACCAATCCAAACAATGTCGATGCCGCAAAAATAAAGGTCGATTGTTGTAACAAGAGCCACGTGGGCACAATGCCTAGTCCTTCGAGTACATAGACCAGCGCCACACATTCACAAAACCACGATACCACACTGATGAGCGTGGCACTAACGAGCATTTTCCAGCCCAACAGTGATTTACTCGATTGGTAGGCGTTTTGGATGGGTTGGGCAAAGCGCGTATGCGCGATGAGTGTGAGCAGGCGATTCACCAGTGATTCTGACTGCAACACACCAATCCCGATAACCGTAGCTCCTACCAATATCCAAAATAAGGGCAGTGCTGGTGGGTAGAGTGTCAAGCCACTCCCCATCAATAGTAGCATTGCAATCCCATCAGTCATTCGTTCGGCCACGATAATCGGTGCCGAGGTGCTGACGGGTGTTTGGTTGATGCGCCGGAGCAAGTATGATTTGAGTACCTCACCGACTTTACCGGGGGTGACGGCCATCACCATTCCGGCCGTAAACAATAATGCGCTATCACCTTTGCTTACGCCAGTGCCGGCGCCAATGTGGCGCAGATAAATATCCCATTTGAGCCAGCGCAAGAGATAATTAAGTGCCGTAAGTCCCAAAATGGCCGGCATGGTTTGCCAGGCAAAGCGCTGAAAACTCGCGCCGACTTGGCCTATATCGCCTGCCAATCCCAATATGGCTACTACGATAACCCCAATAATCAAAGAAATAATGATGCGTCGTCGTAATTGTGTAACCACACCCGCTCCTCTCGCCGTATTACTCGCATTATACAACGCCCGCTGGGGGAACATACGCCATACCCGACGTATGTTCCCCCTTCTCATCTGCGGGTATCTATTACGGGAGACGAGTATCGAGAATCAACGATGCCCCAGGGATGATACTGCGCTGTGTCAGGGCACCGGTGGAGGGA
>JBBAWW010000060.1:0-2398 GCA_040397035.1 Roseiflexaceae bacterium
CCACAAAAATATTCGTGGTGGTGAAATAATAAATCCCGATGGCAATCACCGCCACTGCCACCACAAATATCGCATTCAACCCCACCCGCCGCACATCGACAATTGGCACCGTGCCGGTTTTGCGCATATATACGCGCGTTTGATCGTATGCCCGCCGGTATGGTTCATATTGATGATAATAGGTTGGATTTGCGACACCGCGATATGCGTCGGCAACCCCCCGCTCATACATTTCTGCGGTATCCATATTGTTCCTCGTTGCATTCTGCGTATTATAACAAACCAACGCAACGGCATAGCGAAATAACAGCGAACAATTATTCACTGTATTCGTTTAGCCAAATTCGTGCCACAACCGGTGCAATTCCTGTACCGGACCATAATCATACCGTTCACGGTCAATCGCAACGGCGCGTTGCTCAACCTGTGGTGCCGCCTGCCACATCCGGTGCACCGCCTTGCCACCACCGGTCAAATTCCCCCGCCCATCAATCAGCGCTTGCCCGCGCCGCAACCATGCGACGGGCAAATCACTATCACCGTACGGCATTGCAAACGGCATCGGCAACACCAACCCCGGCGCACCAGCCTGATGCAATTGCGCCAACAGCGTTTCGTGGTAGCGGCCATCGTCATCATCACTGAGTGCAGGAGTATCGATAATCTGCTGTTGCCACGCAATCTGTTGCCAATTCGAGGCCGTATGGCTCATCAGCGTCGGTGCCAGCCACGGCAATACCGGGCGTTGCGTTAACCCAGCCACCACCTCATGCAAAAAAAGCGCCGGCGCACTCAGGCGCCGCGCCGTCCGTTGCCCTAGTGCCGGCATGGCACCATCAACCAGCAACACATCAAAGTATTCCGCCAATAACGCCAACGAAATCCCGTGTTGCCCTAGCAACACCGGGCCATCGACCATCCCAGCCAGCGTCGCCCGCGGCGCTACCGCCCGGGCCTGGGTAATCAGTTTATGTAGCCACGTGCGCGCAATGGCGCTGGTGGTTGGTGCCAACTGGCTCCAACCTTCGGCAAGCATCCAATGGCTTATCGCACTATGACTGGCAAAATAGCCCATCACCGTCTGGATCAGCAAGTGATGCGCCTGTTGCCACGCTTCAGTCGTAAAAGGATTCGCACTATGCAGGCGCTGCCAACGCCCATCAATTATCACCGCAGCTCCCTGCGTTGCAACCGGTTGGGTGGTGCGCCCTTGGAGCCACCCCACCACATCGGGGTTGTTGTGCCATTCCGGCAACGCAAACGCGCCCCATGCCGTCACCCCGAGCAGCCCCACCATGGCATTGAGTTTGGCGGCCTGCGCCGCATCAAGACAGCGCTCGAGATTGGCCATACTGACGCGGTCAATCCGTTGGGGACGCGGTTGTAACTGCCCCCATGGTGGTCGCAATACCACCTGGCGCACCCCCAATTCGGCTAGTTGGCTGAATTGGTCGCGCACCACTGCCCAATCGATTTCTTGCCAGCCATGTTGTTTTTGGCGCGCCGGCGTATACAGCACGGCCCCCATAAATGGCTGATTGGTCATGGCTTGGCTGCAGGGCCTGTCCCCCGCAAAAAGACATTAGGCCACGGCGCAAAATTACTGGCAAATTCTTCACCTGGCAGATCTTTGCCGTTTACCGTAATAATCCGGTACGCCACTACACTCAGACCGTCTTTGGCCTTGTCTGATTGTTTGGTAGTGCCTGTCGCCAATGTCTCATCGTCGATATAGACCGGGTCTTTGGGGGCAGGAATGGTGTTGGTGATTTTGGGGCCAACGACCCGCACGGCGCGATTTGTCGCCGTACCACGCAAAGTGATATCGAGAATTTGTTGCTCAGCATCAACTAGCGTGTCAATCATCATCCAATTCCCCGTATCATTCACAAACCGCAAATCGAGCTCGCCCGTATAAATCGCCGCATCAAGCCCGGGCCCCGCCACATCGGGGTAGGCATAATCGTCGTACCATTTAATATAAAACGGATGAGCATGCCATTCCTTGAACGGCAACCCCGCATAAAACGCCGCTCGGAACAACGAGGTCGACACCTGACATACCCCGCCGCCCCATTCTAATTGGGTCCGCTTGCCGATGACGGCATACCCTTTGACAAAGCCGTTGGCCTCGTTTATTTCACCGACTTCGGTATTAAACGAAAACGTCGCGCCTGGCGCAATCAATACCCCATCGATTTGTGTGGCTCCTGCCACAATATTCGTGATTCGGTATTTGGCCGACCCCACAAAACTACTCCGCCCCGTGCTCAACACATCGCCAAACCGCAATGCGGCAAGCTGGTTCGTGCTCAATTGTGGTAACACTTCCACCGTCGGTAATTCGACTACTCGGTCTGTCGCAAAAAACGCATCGCCGATTTTTTGGATCGCCGCC
>JBBAWW010000060.1:2498-20260 GCA_040397035.1 Roseiflexaceae bacterium
TTCGACTACTCGGTCTGTCGCAAAAAACGCATCGCCGATTTTTTGGATCGCCGCCGCCCGATCGAGGCGCACCCCTTGCTGACTCGGTTGCACAATCGTCGCTCGCCCGTTGACCACCTTCACCCGCGCTTCGACACTCCCCGTATCGATATATTGCGCCAAACGATCAACCTCGGTGGCAATCGCATTGGCATCAGGGATCACTTGCACCCCATTCGTGGTTTTGTTCATCGCAATCAAGCGAATCAACGTATCGCGTTCCCACAACCAATGCTGTTGCCCATAGCGAATCAAAATCGGCGCACTCAAAAACTGTTTGGCATTATCGACACTCAGCGCCAAATTTTGATCGTCCGTACTAGGCGCAAGCACATTGGTACGCAACGTCACCGTCAGCGGTTGCGCCGTACGGATGGTATTCAAAATATCGTACATCGTCTGGTCTACCAACAATTGCCGCCCCGTTTGCGCCGGAATCGCCTGCACCGCCCCCGTCTGCCCGTCAATCATAATGTCTGGGGCCTGTACCGGCTGATCAATATCTTTGGTGATTTGCATCAAATAATTTTGTAACTTGGCTTCATTTACCACGATGTGCGGACCCACATCGAGCAACCCGCGCCAGCGCAACCACGTGTTGTGCCACCACACCCCGAGGCCTCGCCCCGTGTTTATCCCCAATAACTCATTACTTGTCTGGCGAATATCAATCGAAATCCCTAAATCAGGCGCACTCGGATGCCATATCTTGTCGTGATACACCAACGTCACCGGCTCATTCAAAAACGCCTCGTAGCGCTGACTAATCCGCTCCGTCAACATATCCCGCGTCAAGCCACTCATCACCACGCCTTGCAACGTTACATCCGCGCTCACCGTTGGCTCACTGTTGGGCAATACATACGGCACACAGACCGCCAGCAATACCAATACAACCGCAATAATCACCACTCCCCGAATATCATTACTACTCGCGTGATCGTATGTCCGGCTCAACCACCCCGTTACCCCACCCCCCACTACGCGCGTTTCACGCACTGGCGCTGCCTGCGGCATGGGAATTGACGGCGGCGTAAATCCATTACGCCGCCGTTGGATCGGTCCATATTTTTGCGCATATCGTGGTGGCATATGACTATATCCTACTGATTTCTTACTACACATACTAGCATTCATTATTTTTATTGTCAACCCAAATATAGTACTATTTTTTGTAGTTTGTAATTTATTTATTTTAATAAAAAATATTTTGGCCGTCGTGAATACGCAAATTCCGGCAGGGATGACACTATTCATCCCCGCCGGAATAGATTGCCCCTATGGCCATGATGCGTGGTTATGCGATGGTCAGGAACCGCCCATCGCTAGCACGGGTAATTGTTTTGCTTGCCACCACTGCATCGCGGTTAATCGGCCCATAAATATGTGGAAAAAGTGGGGCGAGGGTATCGCCCGGGCTCGGTGCTTCCCATTTGAGCGGGCTGGTCAAGCGCTCGCTCTCTATCACCAACAACAAAAAATCCCCCGGTACCTGCTGATAAAAGCGATTAGCCACCGCAATCATCAATTCATCGCCCGCCGTACAATGCACAAAGCCATCGTTGGCGTATTCTGCCGGCAGATAGGGTTGGTCACTGGGCCAATCCTGCCAACGGATGGTCGTCACGAGGTGGTAAATCAGACTCATTGCAATACCTACGATAATTGAACATAGCATAAAAATGGCTTTTGCCGTATAGTTTTGGAATATAACCGCCAAAAACCAAGCAAAAACCATGGATATATTCGCACTCTTTCACCCCTTTTGTCAAGTCCACTCCGCTACTACGCTCCGCCATCTGAGCGCCGTCATTACCGGCGTGCTTTGTGCACCCCAACCATCACCCAATACAGCACACGAATCGAGCGGGGGTAATTATGGAGTTGTTGCGCTGCAAAAGAATGCAGCTGATAGATATTTTTCAAAACCACTTTTTTTTCAAAACCGATAGCATCTTCATCTACCAAATGGACTAATTCGCGGATATCGTGGCGTACCGTTACATCGGCAATGAGTACTAGCTGATAGGTATAAAAATAATTTTTCATGTGACGGCGCGCCTGCTGTATCGGCGCCATGCCCCGCTGCGTCAGCGCACGTTCGTGGCGAATCAACGCCGTAATCGCCAAGTACCAGTGGGCAGCTTTGTCGTAATGGGTGCGCTGTACCACATCATAGAGACTCGTCCATCCCCAACGAATCACCACAATCACCGCCAGCACACCCACCGCCACGGTGAGCAAGCCTTGGGCGTACCACGCAGAAAGCGTTGTGGCAAGTGTGGTGTGGTATGGGATAGTTTGCCAGAGCGGGGTTACTACGCCCACCAACCACATCCAAATGCCGGTGAGCCATGCGATGAATTGTTGGAACACGTGTATAAGTTCATTCATTGGCAGACTTTCATTACAAAAAATAGATCTTCGTGGGTTATTTTATCACTAGTGGATACCGGTACCGAAGGAGAAATGGAAAATGCAGTATGGCTCCGCGTCTCCGTGCCTCCGCGTGAAACAATTGGCATTCCGTATAGGTGAGCATTAATTGACTACCTCAGATTACCAAGAACCTCTGCGCCCTCTGTGTACTCTGTGCGAGAAATACGAAGTGTGAAACCTTATATCCCTACCACTCGGAGATTGCACTGCGCCGTTGGCGCCATGCAATAACGTTGGGGGGGCAGTCCCCGCGATTACACTGCGCCGTTGGCGCCATGCAATAACGCTGGGGGGAAATCAATCCATGCCAAATGCTGCCATAATTCGGTACAATACTACCATGTCATTATTTAGCGTATTACGCAATTTACAAAACACCACCTGCCACGTTTTTTATGAGGACGAAGGCCCAGCCATACACCACGCTTGTACGGTTATTTTTCATCATATCAAAAGGATATCCATATGCAGATTACATTCCTTGACAATGGAATGGTTCAACTCGGCAATACGCTGACCAAGCGCGCATGGCATCAATCACCAATCCCCCAGATATATGACACCCCCCTCCCACGACAGACCCTCGTGGTAGCAATTGCCGACCAGTTACGCACCCACGGCCAAGTCACCTTGGTGGGCATGCCTGGCAGTGGCAAAAGCACGCTCGCCACCCTCGTCGCCCAATATACCCAAACCTACTACCCTGCCGGCGTCGTATATGAACATATCGGCGAAGTATACGACGCCGATGCTGCCCAATTCACCTTGGGGGAATGGCTACTCAAAGCCATCGACCTGCCCCAAATCCCACCAGACAGTACACCTGAACCGCAGATTGTGCAGGCATTATGGCACGCCCAGCCGGCTATGCTGGTCATCCTCGATGACGTCTATAGCGGCGCACAAATCGATAATCTCCGGGCCGCCTTACCAGCCCACGCCCATCTCATCGTCACCACGCGCCAACTGCAGGTGGCCACCCAACTCAGCCAGCCCCCAATCATGATCCCCACCCTCGATGACGCCGAAGCACTGCAATTGTTGGCGTTGCGTTTGGTGTGCCCGCTAGACGCGTTGATTGATTGGGAATGGCCCCAGGAGCTGTGTGCCATTACCCAAAATCACCCCTTGCTCATCACCATCATCGCCAAGTTTTTGCGTAATCAAAGCAACGAACCCTCTGTCTGGGAAATGTTGTTTACCCAACTGATTGCCGATATGCACAATGCCGGTGCCACAAACCTGCTCGCCCATGCCGAAATTCATGATGGGTTACTGCCGCTACTCTACCCCAGCTATCAGCAACTCAACCCCATCGAAAAACAAATCTTGCATTCACTGTTCTATTGCGCCCCCCAAGTAGGCGTGACCGACGCATTCCTCGGGCACCTGTGGGACATCCCCCTCACGCTCAGTCATGCCACGCTCCAGCGCCTAACCCAACTAGGGTTTGTGGAGCAACTGCAACCACACAGGTGGTCACAGCACACGATTATGCGTACCTATGGGGAACTGATGATCAACAATAGTGACTCCGACGTGCCACTACGTGAACGCATGATTCACACCGTGATACAGCTGTTGCGCACAGCCCACCACGACTATCAATTTACTGAGCTCGCCGAATTTACTCCCCACATTCGCTATGCCTTTCAATTGGCACTCAATCATCATTTGCCACTGGCCATCAATCTCGTCGTGGCCAGTAGCTGGTTTCACCACGCGCATGGTGCCCATCACGAACAATCCCACTGGGCAAATGCCGTGCTCACACACGCCATCGAAAGTGGCGATATTCCCCTGCTGGCGCGTTGCTATGCCCTCGCTGCCGATGCAGCGGTGCAACTCGGTACGCATGTGGGTGGGCAACGCCAACACTCCCTCACCCAAGGGCTGGAATTTTATCGCCAAGCCCAAACCCATGGCGCAGTCGATCAAAACTATCCATTGACGGCATCGGTACTCAATCATCTCAGCATCTGTCTGCAAGAAATGGCTCTACTACCCGATAGCGACGCACCAGCACTCTATGACGAGGCACTCGCCATGCTCGCCAACGCCGCACAGGCCCCCGGCCTCGACGTCCACTTATATGTCAGCATCTGCCAAAACCGCGCGAATTGTTATATGGGACTCGCCAATGTGCACTACCCGCGCGGTACCGAATACCTCGATTCGGCACTGGCCGTCTGCCAAGTGGGCATCCAGTGGTTACCCCAAACATATGCCACCCAACACTATGCCTCGCTCTATTCCACCATCAGTACCATCCACAATGAATACGCCACCCACATGGATGTCGACATCCAACAGCAGCTCGAAGCGGCGCTCGACGCCAACAACAACGTGTTGCTCCACCTCAGCGAAACCGAAGACAAGATGAACTACGCCCGGGTGTTGATGAATCGCGCCAACATTTATAGTAGTTTGGCTGAGCTCATCGATGTCAATCAGCGCGCCTGTTTACAAAAAAGCGTCGACTGCCTCGACGAATCCTTGCAGTATCGCACCGCTGAATTGGTGCCCCTCGAATACAGTTGGACCCAACACAACCTGGCCAACACCTTGATGCTGTTGTCACGCCTCGAAGGTGAGCACCGCCTAGATCGGCTGACCCACGCAGTGATATCTGGCAATCAAGCCTTGCGCTTCAGAACCATGACCGAGGTGCCTGAACACCACGCCATGACCCAGTACGTGTTTGCCATGATTTACCGCGAAATCGCCGATGCCCATGCCGACGACCAGACCGACGCACACACCGCCTGTGTGGCTGGGCTCAACGCCATCCGGTCTGCCAAAGCGTATTATCAATCACAAAATATCCACATTTATGCCGGTACCTGCGACATCGAAGCCAGTTTACTCACCCGCTTGGCGCGTTTGCATGACGCACCCCAACGCTACACGTTGCAACAACAGGCACTCACCCTCAGCGACGAAGCCCTACACATCTACCTCGATAACGATGCCACAGAAGATGCCGGCGAGGTCTATCTCACCCAAGCAGCGCTGTTTTGGCAACGCCACCTCGACAATCCCCACGGCAATGATGGCCAACAGGCCTTGCAGTGCGCCCACCATGCCCATGAATTCTTCGCCCACAGTCAACGAGCACAACTCGTCTGTGCCAGCCAAATCACCCTGGCCGAAATGTTGTTTGCCACCAGCAACCCAGTTGATGGCTTAACCAACGCCCTGCCCTATCTGTTGCAAGGTTACACCCTCGCCACACAGATCCACGACGCCCCCCACATCCAACAGGCGACGATCATGCTACGCCAGATGCAGAGCCAGAGTCCAGCGCCGGTATTTGCGCAGGTCTGGCACCACGTCCTCGCCATCCCCATGCCGATTTGGCTTGAGCAATAGTAGATGCCCAACACACCACGCCCCGTTCATCACAACGAATGAACGGGGCGCAACTATCACACAATTCACATACGCTACTGACCTATGCCAACCAGCCCGTGAGCATGTCACGCATGGCGATACAATCGGGTGTGGGATCATACGCGTCGGGCTCATGCTCTACCGCCAATGGACCCGTATAGCCTTTTTCGACTAGCAAGCGCACACACGCTTCGATGGGTACCACGCCCTTGCCAAAGCGACACGTATCGTGGGCACCAGCAGCGAGGACGTCCTTGAGGTGCATCGTCAAAATATGTGGGTAGAGTTCGTGAATTGCCGCCACAGAATCGTAGCCTTGGGTGCCCCACCAGCCGGTGTCGAGGGCGGTACCGATGCGCCCGCCGGCACCATCACCGATTTGCTGCAAAATATCAGCGGGCGTTTTTTCGCCTGGATGATTTTCGATGGCCAGCTTGCAATCGTACTGGTGCAATACGGCCACTACCGCAGCCCGATCTTTTTTGAGCATGGCCGTCGACCCCGCCAAAATACGCATCCCCGCGGCACTCGCCGTAGCACAGGCTTTGGTGAATTCTTCGATGGTATCGCCGAAATAACCGCCGTAACAGAGTGGGGTCAGCCCGTATTTGGCCAGTAACATGCTGGCGATTTCGATGTGGTCAGGGGTGGCCCACGACCAATGCAAGTGCGCCGTCCAGAAATCAACGTAGTCATAGCCTTGGTCGCTAATCAGCGCCAACAACTCCTCGAGGCGGGCGGCGTAGGTGTCGATAGGCCGGTAATGATCATTGGCGGCCTTGTCGCCCTGCATCCAACCTTCGGTCATATGGAAGCCCACTTCGCGGGCCACATAATTCGCCGTAATAAACGAAATTCGCATGTAATTACTTCTTTCTTGTAAAAAAGCGTACACAGTGCGCTTCGCATTGCCCTGTGTACGCTCCATCTGCCAACAAATGCCCCACTTACACCAGTGATTTGAGGTAGTCACCAGCGGCTTTGGCGGAGGCGTGGTGATTACCAAAATGCCCGGTTTCGAGCACGATGTAGCCATCGTAGCCCACCGTTTTGAGGGCGGCCACAATTTGAGGCACGGGGATTTGGCCGTGGCCGAGGGGTTTGGCGTTGAGCAAATCAAAACGGGGATTGGCCCGGGTACCCGCTACGCCGCCATCATGAGCGAATTCTTTGGCATGCACTTGGGCCAAGCGTTTGCCCAAAGTGTGTACGTCGGCGATGGCATCGTAGCCACAAGCGACGCCATTGGCCATGTCCCAGTAGACGCCCACTGCCGGCGAACCGACGGCATCGATGACAGCAGCGTTTTGTACAGCACTCAAGGTGTTTTCGATACCGAGTGTCACGCCAGCGCTGGCGGCTTCGGCGGCCAAGGCGCCCAAATTGCGGGTCAAGCGATCGATGCCAGCGTCACCTGCGATTTCACCATGATAAAAAAACGGCACCAACAAGACTTTGGCACCAATATCGTGGCACAACTCGATGCCGCGGCGGATGTTGAGCATGGCACTACTTACCACTGCACTGTCAGCGCTAGCAATGTTGCCGTTGTTGAGGAAGTGGGCCGCCACCGAGGCAATCTCGAGGTTGTTGTTGCGGGCGGTCAGCACCATCATGGCACGCATGCTGGGGCTCATGCTCCCGCCAGGCAAGGCCTCGCTAGGGTTGCTCCAATCGAGCTCGATGCCAGCAAATCCCAGTTGACTAGCACGGTGAAATGAGCTTCCTAATGGCTCATTGAGTACATTTTGTAGGGTACCGATTTTCATCTTGTTATCCTTAATTCCACTTAGCTCAAGCGAATCGGGCGACCTTGTTGCATTGATTGTTCGGCGGCCATGGTCACCTTCAAGGTTTTGACGGCATCGGCATACGACGAACGAATCATGGCTTGGTTTTTGGTGCTGACAGCCGTCAAAAACTCACCCACTTGGCGGATGTAGCCGGATTCTTCGCCTTTATACGTGACCGGTTTACCATCAATCACGCCGCTCAAATCGAGGTCCATAATCATTTTGAGGTATAAATCGCGACCGGTGAATTCCCAGCCACAGCCCTCGGGCACGTCGGTACAGCTGGTGCTGACCACGTTGGCGATACCGCCATTGGCAAAGCGCATGGTGACGATGGTGCTATCTTCGAAGTCGGCGATATCGTCACCGGCCCCTTGGTGGCCATAGGCGTGGACTTCAGTGACTTCGCCCATGATGTCCCGTAAAAAATCGAATTGGTGGGTGCTCTGCTCAATCACTTGACCACCGCACAAGGCTCGTTTGCCCCACCACGGGTGGGCGGCAGGCATGCGCACCATAAAGCGCCCGAGGCCCATCACTACTTTGCGGTCGCCGATCAGTTCACGGGCTTTGGCGGCCATATCGGAATGGCGCGACATGTAGCCCACTTGATTGATGACACCCGATTTGGTGATGGCGGCTTGAGTGCGCTCGACTAAATCGATGTCGAGACCGACGGGTTTGGCTACAAAGACGGCCACGCCGGCATTGACGGCATCGATGACTTGGTTTTGGTGGGCGCCGGGGGGAATCGAAATAAAGACGGCGTCGAGATTTTCTTTGGCCAACATTTCGCGGTAATCGGTATATCCGGCACAATTTTCGGCACGAGCGATTTGGTCGACACGGGATTG
Organism: Roseiflexaceae bacterium; assembly: GCA_040397035.1. Classification (GTDB taxonomy): domain Bacteria; phylum Chloroflexota; class Chloroflexia; order Chloroflexales; family Roseiflexaceae; genus UBA965. Next base: position 11,017 of record JBBAWW010000060.1, read on the forward strand.
GTTGATGTCACAAACTGCCGTAATTGGTTGATTGTACTGCGCCAATCCCTTGCGGTATACATCGGCAATCCCGCCGATTCCAATAAGTCCAATTCGCATCGTTGCGCTCCTTGTATATTTCACAGTGGGTTCACTGCGAATGTACCACGAAGCAGACGCGGATGTCAAAGTCAGCTGAGTTTAATACAGATGCGATGTGAGTTCTTTTGACGGTCACGGATTGCATCAATAAAGCGAAATATACGAAAGAATAAGCCGATTTTTTTGAGTAACATTGCTTCAACCTGCGCCACCATTATAGGCGAATCATCAATGGTGGCATGCGCAGTCATCCATTCACCAGTCACTTCACCCATCCGTTTACACGGAGCAATATTGACGTGCGGGTTATTGCGGATACGTTTGACTTTGCTGGTATCCGCCATCGTCCACAAATACAACGCATCGTTTTCTTGGGCAAACCACATCGGTGATTTGATGGTTTCACCGTTTTTGCGATATGTTTCGAGACTCAAAAATTCTTCTTTGCGAAAGCGTGAAAAATCAGACATGTTAGCTCCTTGGTTACGGTATGCAGTGTATAAACAAATACACAAGTGCAAAAATAATTTGCACTTGTGTATTTCATTGGAGCCGATAGTCGGGGTTGAACCGACGACCTACTGTTTACGAAACAGTTGCTCTACCACTGAGCTACATCGGCAATGCCTATATCATAGCATAGCACTATCATGCTTCGCAAATCAAAAAAGAAAAATCCTCTTTCATACTTCTCTTTCGCGCACAGGGCACGCAGAGGGCGCAGAGGCGTTTTGTTGATTGAGGTGCGTCGAATCAATGCTGATTGTGCGATATGCTATTTGTCTCGCACAGGGCACACAGAGTTCACAGAGGCGTTTTGTTGATTGAGGTGCGCCGAAGGATGCCAGCCATTTCGAGATGTCATTTTTCTCACGCGGAGGGACGGAGGCGCGGAGGCCCCTGCAACGTCATTGCATGGCGCCACCGGCGCAGTGCAATCTCCGAGTGGTAGGACAGATACCAGAGCACACAGTGGATGCAGAGCGGCGTTTTGTTGATTGCTGTGTGCCGATCAAGGTCTGTTCATGCGATACGTTCTTCCTCCTTCCCCCCCGTCATCTTTCATAAAATTCTCAATCCCAAAATACTGCTTCGCAGCACGAAAATTGTGCTCATTTGAGAAGCATAAACGATAATAATTCTCCAATTTGGTGACTGTTCATGCATGATAATAATTTTTAAAAAATTATAAAAATAAGTTTAAAAATCCCATATATCAGTTTTTTGTTCATACATTTCTAACATTACATGTAAATAATTCAATACCACGCCAATCTACGCCGCTCGTTGATTGGCGTGGTATTGATACGCCCAAGCGTGGAAATTATCTGATTAATCGGTGATTTTAATTCGTTGTGTAGCTTCGGCAGAAGTAATTTTAATACATTCATTTGTGTTGGTGCGCTCGTGAGCGCAGTCGTTATGTTCCGCTATAGTATGTCATACCGGGTATGCACCGGGTGCGGAGTCGTTCCCCCTACGTCATTCCATGACCACGGTCGGGGAATCTCCGAACGAAGTCGGAAGCATGAAGAAGGAAGTATGAAATGACGCACGAAATAATAGAAGCGCCACTATACCCGCTCCATGCGCTGGCACAATATGTAATTTCTCTACATCCCATTTCCTACTTCCGCCTTTCTACTTCTTACTTCATTAACGGTTGCGATCGCAACCGGCATGAAATGACGCTAGGGGTGGGATTTTGGCGTAGGTATTGTCATTGCAGAAGCCGACATATGTGTATTGATAATTCAAAATAGCGCTAACGCATGATTAGCGCATAAAATATGCGAGAAATCTTCACATTTATATGCGATATTATAGTATTTAAACATCATACAATAGACTCAAATACTTTATTAATTTGATAATTGGTATTGAAAAACCACGGTATCAGCATGAAGGATTGAATCATAATGAAAATCATCAGTTATATCAGTATGGGGTTGGTACTCAGTATCATTGCCCTATCGCTCCACACCACAACTACCTATGCAGCAAGCACTGACTGTACTGCGCGTGGCGTAGGGGCTGATTTGAGTGGGTGTAATCTCACCGGTGCCAATTTCACTGGTGCCAATCTCCCCTATGCCAATCTCACCAATGCCAATCTCACCAATGCCAATCTCACCAATGCCAATTTTTACAGTGCCGACCTCAGCGGTGCCGATCTGACCGGTGCCACCCTCACCAATACGTTGCTCACCTATGCAACCCTCACCGGTGCCAATCTCTCTAATCTCAATCTGACTAGTGCCAATTTCAATGGTGCCACCCTCACCGGTGCCAATCTCGGCGGTGCCAATCTCACTGGTGCCACCCTCAGCTGGGCTAATCTCAGCGGTGCCGATCTGACCGGTGCCAATCTCACTAGTGCGAATCTCCGCAATGCCACCCTCACTAGTGCCACCCTCAGCTGGGCTAATCTGACCGGTGCCATCCTCTGGTTTGCCAATCTCACCGGTGCCGATCTCTATAGAGCCACCCTCGCCGGTGCCAGTTTCAGCGGTGCAACTTGGAGTAATACGGTATGCCCCAACGGTTCAAACAGTAGCACGAATGGGTTAAATGCATGCGTTGCAGTTATCGTGCCAACCCGTACTGCCAGCAAAACTGCGACCAAAACCGCGACCGCGACCAAAACTTCTACCAAAACTACGACTTCTACCAAAACAATAACTCCTACCAAATCCACGACTTCTACCAAATCCACGACTCCTACCAAAACTACGACTTCTACCAAATCCATGACTCCCACCAAATCTTTGACTCCTACCGCAACAGCTCCCCGTGGTCCTATCAGTACTGACTGTACTGCGCGTGGGGACGGGGTTAATTTGAGTGGGTGTAATCTCATCGGAATCACATTCAACAATACCGTTCTCAGCAACGCCAATCTCAGCTATGCCAATTTCGCCTCTTCCACTCTCAACAGCGTCAATCTCAGCGGGGCGGATCTCACTGGCGCCGACTTTCATTACGTCCGTGGCACCGGTGTCGATCTCACCGGTGTCGATCTCTCCAGTGCTAAGCTCGATAGGGCGAGCTTTAAGTTGATTTCTGGTACGCCCACAGGACTCCCAACAGGGTGGATATTAATTAACGCCTCTCTCGTTGGACCATCAGCCGGTACAGGCGGTGCCAATCTCGCCGGTGCCAATCTCGCCGGTGCCAATCTCGCCGGTATTAATCTCTACACAGCTAATCTCACTGGTGCCAATCTCGCTGGTGCCAATCTCACAAACGCCTACTTGCGAAACGCCGATCTCACCGGCGCCGATCTCACCGGTGCCACCCTCAGCTATGCCGATCTCAATGGTGCCAATCTCGAAGGTGCTAAGCTCTCCGGTGCTACCCTCACCGGTGTGCGTTCAGGAAAAGCCGATGAAGGTATGCCTTTTGGGATGCAGTCGACGACTTACCTTCCCCCCGCCACATTACCAACTGACTGGTCTTACATCGGTGGCTATCTGATTGGACCAGGGGCCAATCTCAGCGATACCAATCTCAGCGATACCAATCTCACCAATACCAATCTCAGCGGTGCCATTCTCAGCGGTGCCATTCTCACCAATACCAATCTCAGCGGTGCCATTCTCAGCGGTGCCATTCTCGACGGTGTGAGTTCTGGGAAGATTACTAGTACGCCCGCCAGCCTACCGGCTGGGTGGTCGATAATTGGTGGTTATGCCATCGGACCAAAAGCCAATCTCAGCGGTGCCATTCTCAACGGTCTCGATCTCTCCGGGGTTGATCTCACCGGGGTGATGTCTGGTGGCATTACTGGGACGCTTACCCTCCCAACCGGCTGGTCAAAAACTAATGGCTATCTTGTCGGACCAAAAGCCAATCTGACGGGCGACACCCTCAGCGGTGCCACCCTCACCGGTGCCGACCTCACCGCTGTCAATCTCAGCGGGGCTAATCTCAGCGGTGCCACCCTCACCGGTGCCACCCTCACCGGTGCCAACTTCACCGACGCCGATCTCTCAGGGGTGCGTTCTGGAGGGATTACGGGTACGCCTCCTACACTCCCAGCCGGCTGGATATTAACTAAAGGCTATCTCGTTGGTCCCAAAGCCGATCTCGGCGGAAAGTATTCGTGGGTCGGCGGAAATTATTCGTGGGTCAGCGGGGCTGATCTCAGCGGGGCTGATCTCAGCGGGGCTGATCTCAGCGGGGCCACCCTCACCGGTGCTACCCTCACCGGTGCCAACTTCACCGGCGCCGATCTCTCAGGGGTGAGTTCTGGGGCGATTACTGGTACGCCCACAGGACTCCCAACCGGCTGGATATTAACTAAAGGCTATCTCGTTGGACCAAAAGCTAATCTCAGCCATGCCGATCTGACCAATGCTAATTTCAGCGGTGCCACCCTCACCGGTGTCGACTGGAGTTATACCAACTTCACCGCTGGTGCCAATCTCTCTAGTTTTGATCTCTCGGGTGCGCGTTCTGAATTTATGAATAGTGGTCCTACCCTCCCAACCGGTTGGATCTTACGGGGTGGCTATCTGCTGGGACCCAAAGCCGATTTATCTTATAAATATAAGTTTCAATTCGATTTATCGGGAGCCAATCTCTCCGGAGCCAACCTCTCCAGGAGTGTGTTTCAAGCTAGCAATTTCACCGGTGTCAACCTAACCGGCGCCGATCTGACGAACTCATCTTTCGAAGCATCATTCTGGAGTAATACGACATGCCCCGATGGTTCAAACAGTGACACGAATGGGTTACATGCGTGTGTGGCAAGTAGTGTGCCTGTCGGCACTCCGACCATAACCAGTACTGCCAGCAAAACCAATACGCGTACCAATACTGTCACCAGAACCGCTACTGCAACCAAAACAATCACCCCTACCAAAACCAATACGATGACCAAAACAAACACCCGTACTCCTGGCAGTCCAAACTGTGCAGCGCGTAACATGGGGGCAGATTTGACTGGATGTGATTTCTCAAATGCGGATTTCTCAAATGCCAGGCTGAGTTGGGATAATTTTACTGGTGCCGACCTCACCGGCGCCAATCTTTCCCAGGCATATCTCACGTATGCCAACCTCACCGGTGCCGATCTGACCAATGCTAATCTCAGCGGTGCCAATCTCGGCAATACCAATCTGACCGGAGTCGATCTCTCCACCGCCAATCTCACCGGAATTTGGTATTCCACTGGAGTAGGTGTAACAGGCCTCACAGGAATGCCCTCCGCACTTCCACGGGGTTGGTTATTAACTGCGAGTAAATTCCTCGTTGGACCAGGAGTCAGATTGAATTATGCTGATTTATCCAAAAACGATCTCTCATATGCCAACCTCAGCGGTGCCAGTCTCTTCGGTACCAATCTCACCGGTGCGAATCTCTTCGGTGCCGACCTCACCGGAGTCAGTTCTGGTGGAATAACGGGAACACCCGCATTTATGCCGACCGGCTGGCGATTGATTAATGGTTACTTGGTTGGGCCGACGGCCATTCTGGTTGGTGCGAAATTTGGCGGTACCGTTGCCAAGCCGACAGATTTCACCAATTTTGACCTCTCGAGTGCCGATCTCAAGTGGAGTAATTTGTCCTATGCCAAGTTTAATAATGTCAAGTTTAATAATGCCAAACTCGATGGAATCACACTACAAAATGCCGATATCTCGGGTGCCGATTTCTCGGGGGTTGATTTTACTTGGGTTACATCTGGTGGACTTACTGCGACGACCCCACCCATCCTCCCAACCGGCTGGTATTTAAAGGGAGGCTATCTGGTAGGCCCAAAGGCTAATCTCTACGGGCTCAATCTCACCGGACTCAATCTCTCCGAGGTCAATCTCTCCGGGGTGCGTTCTGGTGGAATTACGGGTACGCCCATAGCACTCCCAACCGGCTGGTATTTGAAGGGAGGCTATCTCGTAGGCCCAACGGCTAATCTCTCTATGGCGACTTTCAACACCATCGATTTCACCGGGGTCGATTTCACCGATACCATTCTCGACATGACTAGTTTTAACGGGTGCAATCTCACCGGTGCCACGTTCACGAATAATTATTTCGGCGGGGCCACGTTCACGACTAACAATCTCACTGGAGCGACTTTCACCAATACCTCTCTCGAACGTGCCACGTTCACAACTAATAATCTCACCAATGCCACGTTCGCGAATACGCGTATGTTGGGGGGCAAGTTCACAAATAATAATCTCACCGGTACGATTTTCTCCACTGCCGATTTGTCGGGAGTCATTTGGAGTGGAAATACGGGCACTCCCACACTGCCGACCGGCTGGATAATAGCGAATGGGTATTTTGTCGGACCAGGAGCCAATCTGTCTGGCGCCAATCTGACGGGTGCCACTCTTGCGCTGGTGGACCTTTCCTATGTGAGTTCTGGTGGCATTACTGCTACGACCCCGCCCACCCTCCCAGCCGGCTGGATATTAACTGCTGGCTATCTCGTCGGACCAAATGCCAACCTCACCGGTGCCACCCTCACCGGTGCCGACCTCACCGGTGCCGACCTCACCGGTGCCGATCTCACCGGTGCCACCCTCACCGGTGTTGATCTCTCTAGTTTCGATCTCTCCACTGTTCGCTCTGGCAATATTACTAGCGGTCCCAGCGCACTCCCCACCGACTGGCAATTATTGAGTGGGGTGCTGGTAGGACCAAATGCCGATCTCTCCTATTCACATTTTGCCCGTGGAAATTTCACCGGTGCCAACCTCACTGGTGCGAATCTCTCCAATTCCCAATCCCCATCGTTCAATTTCACCAATGCGAATCTCACCGGTGCGAATCTCTCCAATATGAACCTCCAACAAGGGGATTGGTTTTGGTCTTATTTTGCTCCCATTATTTGGAAGAATACTACCTGTCCCGATGGCACAAATAGCGATTCGAACGGGTTGCTTGCGTGTGCAGTCCTGTCATCGGTTACGCCAACCACTACCCCGACGACCACTATCACAAGCACCCCGTCCATCACCCGTACGCCGCCAGTCACCCGTACGTATACCAAGACGCTAACCTTGACCAAGACGCTAACCCCAAGCAAAACGCCAACCTTGACCAAGACGCCAACCTTGACCAAGACGCCAACCTTGACCAGGACGCCAACCTTGACCAGGACGCCAACCTTGACCAGGACGCCAACCTTGACCAAGACGCCAACCTTGACCAAGACGCCGACCAAAACGCCGACTCCATAAAAAACATCTACGTGTCGCTTGTCGCAAACCCCCGTTACTGTACGCAGTAATGGGGGTATTTCCGTTAGTGTGCACGGGCTGCCACGCACCTGTGCTTATTAACTTCATGCTTCCGACTTCGTTTTCTCGCACAGGGCATGCGGAGGAAGCAGCGCATCCCACGTCATTGCATGGCGCCACCGGCGCAGTGCAATCTCCGTACCTGAGCGTATACGTTGCCAATCCTTACCAAAGCACCGTAAACGGCGAACATGATATACAGAGATCTCCTATTCCATAATATCTGCGTAGAGACAGGAATGGGTTAATATGTATGTCAAAATGTTTTTTATTTATTTGTTAATTATGAAGAAATTATTAATTTTTGTCATTTTATGAAGAAATTATCAAGAAATTATTAATTTTTTGTTTGTTTTTGCAAAAAAATGCAATTACATTATTGACAGTCCGCTTTTAAAATGGTAAGTTAATTGTGAGGTGAAGTGCAACATTACGAATAAACGATGAGCGGTGACATGTACGCAGACCACCATTAATTATCGAAGCATTCCGTATTATTGGAATCACCCACAAATATCGAAGTAGACGGAAACATGAGAAATGTCATGAAAAAAATCATCAGTAATCTCTGCATGGGAATAGTGCTGTTCGTCGTCGCACTATCGGTACAACCAACAAAAGCCTATGCAGTAAGTTCAAATTGCGCCGCAACACCTGCGCCTAGTGTAGATTTAAGTGGATGTAATCTTACCGGTGCCAATTTCACCGGTGCTAATCTTACCGGTGCCAATTTCACCGGTGCGACGCTCACCAATGCCATTTTCACCAATGCCACGCTCACCAGTGCCCTGCTCACCGGTACCAATCTCACCGGTGCCACGCTCACCAATGTGCGTTCTGGTGGCATTACTGGTGGCTTCACACTGCCGACGAACTGGGCTTTGCGCAATGGCTATCTGATCGGACCAGCGGCCAATCTCACCAGTGCCAATCTCACCAATGCCAATCTCACCAATGTCATGCTCACCAATGTCATGCTCACCAATGCCACGCTTACCGGTGCCACGCTTACCGGTGCCACGCTTACCGGTGCCACGCTCACCAATGTACGTTCTGGTAACATTATTGGGACCGCTACACTACCGACAAACTGGCTTTTGCGCAGTGGCTATCTAATCGGACCAGCAGCCAATCTCACCAATGCCAATCTTACCAATGTCACGCTCACCAGTACCACCCTCACCGGTGCCAATTTCACCGGTGCCGACCTCACCGGTGCCGATTTCCAATATGCCACGCTCACCAACGCTACGCTCACCAATGCCAAACTTACAGATGCCATTTTCACCAATGTCAATCTCACCGGTGCCACGCTCACCGGTGCTTTTGGCAACGGTGCATTTTTTAACCATACCTATCTCGACAATGCCAAGGTCAACAATGCCAATCTCCCCAATGCCAATTTCCACCAATCCAGTACAACCCGTACCAATTTCACCAGTTCTATATTAACCGGTGCCGCATTTAATGGTGACGATCTTACCGGTGCCGACCTCACCGGTGCCAATCTCACCAATGTCAATTTCACTGATGCCAATCTCACTAATGCCAATCTCACCAGTGCCACGCTCACCGGTGCCATATGGAACAATACAACGTGTCCAAATGGGTCAACAATGAGTGGTGCACCATGTGTAGTTATCATTACTACCGCCACCAACACCAATACCCCGACCGGTACCAACACCCCTACAACCTCCAAAACGCATACGAACACCGCCACCAACACCGCCACTCCGACTGCCGCGGCAGCAACCAATACTCTTACCCGCACCAACACCGCCACCAACACCAGCACCGCCCCGGCAGCAACCAACACCAATACTCCGACCACGACCAACACCGCCACCAACACCGCCCCGGCAGCAACCAACACCAATACTCCGACCACGACCAACACCGCCACC
>JBBAWW010000061.1:0-20136 GCA_040397035.1 Roseiflexaceae bacterium
AAGGCAAAAAACGCCCGGGCCACGGCCAGGGTGTCATCTATAAGTTGCTGATCGACGCCATGACCCGTGACATAGAAAAAACCCAAATCGTAGGCCGTGGTGCGAATTTCTTCGATGAAGGCGGCCCGCTCGGCCGGACTACTTGATTCGAGACGCGCTAGGTCGAGGATGGGTAATTGTGAATACGTGGTGGTCATTGTGGCTCCTGTTACAATGGTAGAAACAACTCGTTTAGACATATTCAATTCGACGAAATGCGAATTACCCTAATATAGCACAAATATTAGCGCATTCATCAAGTATGTTTTTGTGGTGGGATATCCTGATAAAATAACGCAGATGAACGTTTTTTCATCATTTGGTCAAAAAAGGAAACCGCTATGAAGATTCCTGCTGTGACACTCAATAACGGCTTGCAGATGCCCCAAATCGGGTTGGGAACCTGGCCACTCAAAGACGACGATGCGGCGCCGGTGATGGTGACTGCCATCGAAGCAGGCTACCGCCACATCGACACCGCCTTTCGCTACGGCAATCAACGAGGCGTGGGTCAAGGGGTGCGTGATAGTGGCATCGCCCGCGAGGAATTGTTTATTACCAGCAAGCTGGATGGCGAATTCCAAGGTGAAAACCGCGCTATCGCCGGCCTCGATGCCTGTTTGCAACAACTGCAGATGGACTATGTCGATTTGTTGTTGATTCACTGGCCGTTGCCACAACGCAATGACTACGTGTCGACCTGGAAAACCTTCGAGACACTAGTGGCATCGGGTAAAGTACGCTCAATCGGCGTGTCGAATTTCACACCGGCCCACCTCGACCATTTGTTGGCCGAAACGACGATTCGCCCTGCCACCAACCAGATCCAATTGAGCCCCCGGATTACTCGCCCCGACCAAGTGGCCTATGGTCGGGCCCATGGTATTGTGACGGTGTCGTGGAGTCCGTTGGGCCAAGGCAGTGATTTGTTGAGCGACCCGACGTTGCTGGCAATTGCCCAAAAATACGGCAAAACAACGGCGCAAGTGGTGTTGCGCTGGAATATCGAACTGGGTTTGGTGCCCATCCCCAAGTCGTCCAATCCGGTGCGCTTGGTGCAAAACTTGGATATTTTTGATTTTGCATTGACGTCAGCCGAAATCGCCGCGATTACGGCACTCGATACGGGTGCCGAAAAACGGGTCGATTCGGATGTGGATGGCCATTGATGCAACCAGCGGGGTGGCACATGTGCCACCCCGCGTTGGTGATTCACGTCTGGCCTATACGTTTTTTTCATAAGTGAATAGTAATAACGATAAAAAGGATGCGCGATGCAGTACGCCACCAATCAATACGAAGGGATGATTGCTGAAACAATCGTCATCCCCGGGCACAACGGTGACCCCATTGGGGCCTATGTGGCGCGACCGCTGGGCCCGGGCCCATTGCCGGCGATTGTGGTGATTCACCACCTGCCGGGCTGGGACGAGTGGTACCGCGAGGTGACCCGCAAGTTTGCCCATCACGGCTATATTGCGATTTCGCCCAATCTCTATCACCGCGCCGGCCACGGCATCCCCGAAGACATTGCCGTGCAGGTACGGGCTACGGGTGGTGTGCCCGACGGCCAAGTGGTGGGTGATGTGGCCGGTGCGCTGGCCTATGCCGTGGCGCAACCGACCTGTACCGGCAAAGTGGCGGTGTTTGGTACCTGTTCGGGCGCCCGCCATGCCTATTTGGCTGCCTGTCGTGCTCCCGGGTTTGCGGCGATTATCAATTGCTGGGGTGGGCGGGTCACGATGGAACCACAAGAATTAAGCCCCAACCAACCAGTGGCACCGATTGATTACAGCAATGATTTGGCCTGTCCGGTGCTGGGAATTTTCGGCGAAGAAGACTCAGGCCCCACCGTGGCACAAGTAGCGTTGCTGGAGCAGGCCTTGATTGCGCATGGCAAAACGTACGAGTTTCACATGTATCCCGCTGCCGGCCATGGCTTCTTTTATTATGATTGTCCCGCTTACCGCCAAGCCCAAGCCATGGAGGGCTGGAAGAAGATTTGGGCGTTTTTGGCGCAATACGTGGGCTAAACCCGCCCGAGCAAGGAACGGCATATGTGTACGATGATTGCCACCCAAATCAAGGTGGCGGGGAGTGGCAAAGCGGGGAATGGCTGGTTTACGTTGGGTGAAGCCAACGTGTCGTACGACCATCTCTTTGAAGCGCCCTTTGAACATGCCCTCAGCCTCGACTTTGTCAACGAGGCGCTGGGTCCAAGTGCGCGGGTATCGGTAGAGCTGGATGTGGCGTCGGCGCGGCAATTGGTCGACACGATCAATGCGATTTTGGCCAAAGCCGATCGCGGCGGCTATATCGTCGAGTAAATTGCGTCACGTTGGGTTGGCTGATTCCCTGCTGGTGCGTGGGCACTGGTAGGGAATCGCTGTGTTGAATGCCAAAGGATGTGGGTTACAATGAGCGCAGTCAATTTAGCAATTTCAGAGAGGAAGCGCGATGACCACTTCTTTTGCGCGGCGGATGAGCCGGGTACAGCCCTCGGCGATCCGTGAATTGTTGCAACTAGGCGACAATCCCAACGTGATTTCGTTTGGCGGCGGTTATCCTGATGCGACGCTATTCCCCTACGAAGAACTGTGTGCGGCCGCCCAGACTGCCTTGGTGGAAAACGGCGCGGCGTCGTTGCAGTATACGTCATCGAACGGCACGCCACAGTTGCGCGCCCAAATTGCGGCCCGCATGACCCGCCAAGGGACGCCGTGTAGCGCTGATGACGTGCTGATCTTGCATGGTGGTCAACAAGGGCTCGATTTGGTGGCCAAATTGTTTCTTAATCCGGGTGACGTGGTGATTACCGAAAATCCCACCTTCCTCGGCGCCTTGATTGCCTTTAATCCGTGTGAGCCAAATTATGTGGCGATTGACATGGACGACGATGGCATGGACATGAATCAGCTCGAGCAGGCGTTGCTGGTCACGCCCAACGCCAAGTTGATTTATACGGTACCTGATTTCCATAATCCGACTGGTGTGACGATGAGCCTGGCCCGCCGGCATGAATTAATTGGCTTGGCCAATCGCTTTAATCTGATTATTTTGGAAGATACGCCTTACCGCGAAATTCGCTTTGAAGGGGAATCATTACCCACTCTCAAAAGCCTCGACACCGAAGGGCGGGTTATCTACCTCGGCACATTTTCGAAAATCCTAGCGCCAGCCTTGCGCATCGGTTGGACCGTCGCGGCCCCGGCCATCACCCATCAACTAGGGTTGCTCAAATTGGCCGCAGACACCCAGTGTAGCACGCTCAATATGAAAATCATCTCGCTCTTTTTGGAGCAAAACGATATCGAAGCGCATATTGGTCTGTTGCGTGACGCCTACCGGCGCAAATGTCATTTGATGTTGCGCATGATGGCAGAATCGTTCCCCGATACCGTCAGCTGGACCAAGCCCAAGGGTGGCTTATTTATCTGGCTGACCTTCCCGGTGGGATTCGATGCCGCTGATTTCATGCGGCAGCAATTGTTGCCCCACGCGAGTGTGGCGTATGTGCCCGGCGCGCCGTTTTTTGCCGTCAATCCGGCGCACAACTATGCCCGGGTCAACTATTCATCCCAATCCGACAGCCGGATTGTACAAGGGATTCAGGCCATGGGCGCGCTGCTCAAAACCCCCCGTTAACCCAAAATTGCCTTCAGCGCGGCGTCGAGGTCACTAAGGTCGGCCAACACGGCGTCGGGCTGATGGGCGGTCAAATCGGCCACACTAAAGGGGCCGGTAGCCACCGCCACCGTGCGGGCGCCGTGGGCTTTGCCACAGGCGATATCGTTGGGGGTGTCGCCGATGATGATGAGATCGCTACCGCTAATGGCGGGAAATAAACGTTGGTTGGCACGGGCCAAGGCAAAGTTGGGTAGTTGTACCCGTTGATGATGGTCGCTGCCGTAGGCGCCCATAGCGAGGTCGACGTAATGGAGCAGACGGGTAAGTCGGAGCTTCATGGCGGCGACTTTTTGCATATTACCGGTCAGCACCGATTGATGCACGCTAAAGTTTTGTTGGAGGTTGGCCAAAATCGCAGGGACGCCCGGTAATACCCGACCACGGGCGGCCATTTCGGCTTGGCGTTGGTCAAGCTCGTCCATGTAGGCGACGGCAAATTCGTCGAGCTGGGCTAGGATTTCGTCGTGGGGGCGTTCGGCGAATGTTTCCAAGATAATTTGTTGGTCGGTTTTGCCGGCGTATTCGCGGCGATCGTTGCTGGCAGGACGGCCATAGACACGGGTCATGGCGGCGCGCATGGCTTCACCCGCCACGCCACCACTATACAACAGGGTGCCGTCGATATCCCACAAAATCAAACGCATAGTGAATCCTTTTCCATGTGGGCCGTTATAGCCCACCAAAATAACGTAGGGCGAGGCGGATACGATCGTCGATACTGTCGGGGGCATCGGCGGGGATGTTGGCGACGGCGGCGTTGGCTTCGGCGGCGCTATAGCCTAGCCCCGTCAAGACGTCGATGAGATCACTATCGCGGCTCGAGGGCGCAGTCCCGGCCAGCAACCCGCGCGGGTCGATTTTGCCTTTGAGCTCAAGTATCATGCGCTCGGCGGTTTTGCGGCCAATGCCGGGGACCTTGCTGAGGCGTACCACATCACCACTGGCCAAGGCAGTTTTGAGGTCATCGGGACTCAGGCTCGACAGCAAGCTCATGGCTACTTTGGGTCCGATGCCACTGACGGCCAGGAGCTGGTCGAACAAAAGGCGTTGGGTCCAGTTGGCAAAGCCATACAACGTGAGTGAGTCTTCACGCACAATCAAGCTGGTAAAAAACCGCACTGCGTCGCCGTCATTGACAGCGCTGAGGGCTGGTTTGGGCAGGTGGACGAGGTAGCCGATACCATTGGTGTCGATAATCACGTAGTCGCTGCCTGTGGCGACGACGGTGCCAGAAATAAGCGCAATCATAGTGTTCCTCTATACAAAAAACCGGCCCATGGCCGGTTTTTGAATGGGGCGGGAGACGAGATTCGAACTCGCAACCCTCTGCTTGGGAAGCAGATGCGCTACCATTGCGCCACTCCCGCTCATCGTGGTCATTGTAGCCGGTGGGGGCGGTGCTGTCAAGTTGACTTTGGGGGGTGGTCGACAATTGTCTGCATGATGTGCTCAAGCTCGGCGCAATGCTGTTGCCATGAATAGTGGGCTACGACGCGTTCCCGCCCGGCTGCCCCCAACTGTTGGGCGCGCTGCGGGTCGGCGAGGAGTGTGGCGATGGCCGCTGCCAGTGCGGGTACATCGGCTTCGGGCACCAACAATCCCTCGTGTTGATGGCGCACGATTTGGTTGAGGGGGGTGATATCGCTGGTGATGACGGGCAAGGCGGTCGCCATGTATTCGTGGATCTTGAGTGGCGACCAAAAGAACCCTGCGGCCTGCAAGGCGGGGTGGGCGAGGGTATCAAACGGTGCAATGCCGATATCGGCACTTGCCAGGATGGCGGGCATGGCGGCATAGGGTTGGGCGCCTGTAAAGACGATATTGGGGTGGCCGCCTGCTAGCTGGGTGACTTGGGCAAATTCAGGGCCATGCCCCACAAACAAAAAGCGCGCGTTGACCCCCCGCTCGAGTAGTAATCGCGCTGCCCGTACCCCATGAGCGATACCGTGCCAGGCTCGAAACGAGCCAACAAATACCACGGTGGGTTGGTGGTCGGGGAGGCGTTGGGCAGGGCGGGGGGTAAAGCGATCGACATCGGCGCCCCACGGCGTTTCGTGGATGTGGGTGCGATCGATTTCGTTGGGGATAGTGGTTTGCAGGGGAGTCACGATGGCATCGGCCCAGCGACATTGCATGGTCGCCCAGCGCCGCATCGGTCCGCCGAGGCGGTCGTCGATTTGGCGTTTGCGGATACTGGGGGGATCGACAATCAAGGCATTGACCTCGAGCAACGTGGGGCGTTTGCCGAGGCGGGCAGCAATCATGCCGGCTCCGGCAAAGTTGTAATAGCGCTCCATGATGACATCGGGTTGCAGGCGGTGGGCCAGTGCCATGATGGTAGGGGTGGTGAGGAGCGACAACACCTTGGGGATGTCGATGTGATAAATGGTGACGCCGTCGAGCTGTTGTTGGGCGGGCGCAAACAAATGCCCGAGGTTGGTATGCCCTTCGCGGCTAACCGCCACCACATGCACCTCGTGACCACGCTGACTCAACCCACGAGCCACTTCATAGGCATGGGTTGAGCCACCGAGATTGCCAGGCACGGGGATGCCACTTGCCACATACAGGATTTTCACGGGGTATCCATTTATGATCCAATTAAAAATACTACTGGCGAGCAGGTGAATTGGTTACATGCGCTCGTAGCGCTCGAGGTCGAGTACGATACAGAGGGCTCCTTCGGCGACGGTAGAGACGGTTTGTTGGGCTTTGGTGACGGCGGTGTCTTCGACACCGGCCAGCAACGTGGTATTGCCACGGCGCAAGAACCCACCACTTGATGCGAGCCGCGTCACGCGAAATCCTTGTTCAACCAAGGCGTCTACGACTGCATCGGCCACGGCATCTTCGGTCACAAAAACGAGTAATTTCATATGGGGCTCCTTATAATTAGTTGGCTTGGCGAATGCGCTGGGCCATAGGCAGGGTGTAGGTATGACAAATTGCAATCGCGACGGCGTCGGCGGCATCGTCTGGTTTAATGATTGCCGGCATCCGTAATGTCAACTTGACCATTTCTTGCATTTGGCGTTTGTCGGCACCACCGTAACCGGCCACGGTCTGCTTGATGATAATTGGCTTGTATTCGTAGACCGTCAGCCCTGCTTGGGCGAGGGCTAACAATGCCACGCCACGGGCTTGACTGACGGTCATGGCGGTCGTGACGTTTTTTGAGAAAAAGAGCTCTTCGACGGCACAATTATCGGGTTGGTAGGTGGTGATACACTCGCTAAGCCCACGGTACAGTGATAATAGCCGTTCGGCTTGGGGCATACCAGCGGGGGTTGTGAATGCACCACAGGCGACCAAGCTTAGGTTGCCATTGAGTGAATCAACAATTCCCCATCCCATAATTGCCGTACCGGGATCAATCCCAATCGTACGCATTAGGCGCCAGCAAATTGCTCGGCCACCTCGTCGGTGATGTCGAGGTTACTATAGACCTTTTGGACATCGTCGAGGTCTTCCATGCGTTCAATTAATTTGAGGGCCCGCAAGGCGTCGGCAGCGTCGGCTTGGACGATGGTTTTGGGGCGCATCGCTTTTTCGACGGTGGTAATGACTAATCCTGCTGCCAGCAATACATTGCGGATGGCGATGAGTTGTTTGTAGTCGGTATAGATTTCGAGGACATCGCCAGCATCGATGACGTCATCAGCACCAGCATCGATGGCCATCATGGTGGCGTCATCGGTGCTCACTTTGCCGTTGCTCAAATCAACCACAATCAAGCCCTTGAGGTCAAACATCCAGCTCACCGAGCCAGGTTCGCCCGGGTTACCGCCTATTTTGGTGAATACGGCCCGTACTTCCGAGGCAGTGCGGTTACGGTTGTCGGTGGCTGCTTCGATGATGACGGCCACGCCACCGGGGGCGTACCCTTCGTAGGTGATTTCTTCGAGTTGGGATTCGTTGCCTTTGCCCAAGCCCCGTTCGATGGCACGATTGATACTGTCCATTGGCATGTTGCCGGAGCGGGCTCTATCAACAGAAATCCGCAAGCGGAAGTTGGTTTCGGGGTCGACCGAGCCGCCTTCACGCACCGCAATGGCAATATCGCGGGCGAGTTTGGTAAACAACTGACCACGGCGTTGGTCGAGTACCCCTTTGGAGCGACGAATGGTAGCCCATTTCGAGTGACCGGACATAGCAAATACCTCTATAGAGTGCATCGTATTCCGTGTATTATACCATACGCACCTAATTCATCATAGCCTCTATTTGAGCATTACCAAATACAAACCGCCCCCCATGGTAACACGGGGGGCGGTCGCAAGCCGGGGATTTAGTTGTTGACCGGGACGTCGATGCCGTTGGTTTGTTGCACGCGGGCAATCAAGCTCCGCAAGCGATCGCCATCGAGGGATTCGTATTCGATCAAGGCATTAGCCATGTCTTCGAGGATGGTGCGGTTGGTGGTCAAAATCGAGCGGGTGTGGGCGTAGGCTTCAGCCACAATCCGGAAGACCTCTTCGTCGATTTTGCGAGCTACGTCTTCACCATAGTTGCGTTGTTCGCTGATTTCGCGACCAAGGAAGATCATCTCTTCTTTTTCGCCAAAGGCAATCGGTCCCAACTTGGCACTCATGCCAAAGCGGGTCACCATGGATCGGGCAATCCGGGTGACTTGAGTGATATCACCTGAAGCACCAGTGGTGACTTCTTCGATCCCAAAGATGATTTCTTCGGCCACGCGTCCACCCAATGCCGATACCAACTGGGCATTGAATTGTGACATCGTGGTGTAGCGCAAGCTGTCTTCTTCGGGCAAGAACAAGGTATAGCCACCGGCCCGACCACGGGGGATGATGGTGACCTTTTGCACCATGTGGGAGTGGAACATGCCGGCGGCAGCAATGGCGTGACCCGCTTCGTGGTACGACACCAACAGCTTTTCGCGTTCGGTCATCACGCGGCTACGGCGCTCAGGTCCACCGAGGGCGACCCGCTCGACCGCATCGCTCAACTCTAACTGACCGATTTGCTTCTTGGAGCGCCGGGCAGCCAAAATAGCTGCTTCGTTGATGGCGTTGGCCAAATCAGCCCCCGAGAAGCCGGGGGTGAGTTTGGCGATAATCGTCATATCGACGTCATCTGCCAACGGCTTGCCTTTGGAATGGACGGCAAGGACGGCGATACGTCCTTTGACGTCGGGGGTGTCGAGTACCACCTGGCGGTCAAACCGACCGGGACGAATCAAGGCCGGGTCGAGCACGTCAGGACGGTTGGTGGCGGCAATCACGATGATGTTGGTGGTGGAATCAAATCCGTCCATCTCCACCAAAATCTGATTGAGGGTTTGTTCGCGCTCATCGTGTGATCCGCCCAACCCAGCGCCACGTTGACGACCCACTGCGTCGATTTCATCGATGAAAATGATACAAGGGGCGTTGCGCTTGGCTTGGTCAAACAAATCACGTACCCGTGAGGCACCCACACCGACGAACATTTCGACGAATTCAGAACCCGAAATCGAAAAGAACGGTACCCCTGCCTCACCGGCCACCGCTCGTGACAACAAGGTTTTGCCGGTTCCCGGAGGTCCAACCATCAACACACCGCGCGGGATGCGGGCACCGAGTGCCGAAAATTTGTCGGGGAACTTGAGGAACTCGACAATTTCGCTGAGGTCTTGTTTGGCTTCTTCTTGGCCGGCTACATCCGCAAAGGTGACGCTGGGTTTATCCGGCGAAAACATGCGGGCGCGGCTTTTGCCGAACGACATGGCTTGATTGTTGGATCCTTGTGCTTGGCGCATAAAGAACACAAAGAAACCAATCATTAAAATGACCGGCAACAATACCGAAATGACATTGAATAACCCACCCCACGCCGGGGCAGCCCCGATTTTGAGGTCGACACTGTCGAGCGGCACGCCAGCTTGTACCAACAATGTGGTAATGCTATCGCCGTTTTCGATGCGTGAATGGACGACTTTGGTATCACGGTAGTTGACGATGATTTCGCTACTGCCCATTTGCACATCGATGCTTTTGACTTTACCGGCTTTGGCATCGGCAAGAACAGTATAGATTCCGCTCTCGGCGACACTTGCTTGTGAACCACTAAAATAATTAAAAAATAGTGCAAGCGCTGCAACAAGGATGATGAGGTAGACGAAACTATTCTTCAGCCAGCGATTTTCGCCCATATCTCTTCACAATCTAGGAGTGGTCACTCCGTGGTAGCGCGGCTCTGATACGAACAGAGGTAAACATGCTACATGTTTGGTCTTGTGATTATAACACTGTCGTTTTCGCTTGGGCAAGCAAAAATCACCCCAAAATAGCAACTCTTATTTAACTCTAATACCTGCGCTGCCTAGATACGCATAAATTGGGTCTGTTTTTGTAAAAAACACTCGAATTTTGATTTCATACAAGACATACCAACGGCGGCGTGGTGATTTTTTATGGGCAGAACATAACCAGCGCAACCGTGCGGGCATCATCAGGACAGACGCCATGGCGCACACCCGTCCCGATGAGCCAAGGGAATTGGTGTTTATTGGGTGTAGATTTCGGGTTTGAGTACGCCGATATAGGGCAGATTGCGGTAATGTTCGGCATAATCGAGCCCATACCCCACCACAAATTCATTGGGAATGTCAAACCCGAGGTAATCCACCGTCAATCCCACGGCGGGGTCGCGGCGGGCTGGTTTGTTCAACAACGTACAAATCCGCATGCTGGCAGGGTTACGTTTGAGGAATTGGGCATGCAGATAAGCCAGCGTCAAGCCACTATCGATGATATCTTCGACAATCAACACATGCCGCCCGGCGATGTCCATATCCAAGTCCTTGAGTAGGCGCACCACGCCAGTGCTGTGGGTGCCATGGCCATAACTTGATGTGGCAATAAAGTCAACGGAAAGGGGAATATCGATGGCGCGTGCCAAATCCATCATGAACATGGTACAGCCTTTGAGTACCCCAATCATGACCAAATCGCCTAATTCTGCATAATCACGTGCAATAATTTGTCCAAGCTCTTGGACTCGGGCGGCAATTTGTGCTTCACTTAGCAACGTTTTCTCGATGTCCTGATGCATGACAACTCCCTATACCAACTAAAAGTGGTTTCATCATACCGTAAATTCATCGTCTTTGTCACACCAGATTTGCAGGGCTGGCTGGTTGGGCAGCGCGCGGTAGGCGGGGTCACTGCGCACCCCCACCACCCAGACCACCTGTTCATCAATGCACACCAGCGGCCAAGTAGCGCGTTGTGATGCGGGAACTTTGGCATCAACCAACACATCTTGGACGCGGCGATGCCGGCTATTACCGATGCCGATGCGGTCACCTGCCTGACGTGTACGGAGCGTATAACGCTGATTTGGTTGCAAAAAAACTTGTCTGCCGTCGTGAAGTGTGGGCTGCGCAGGGGTGCGTGCGTCGGCGACATGCAAGGAATAATCACCACAGGCAATTGTTTGGGGCGACACCAATAATTGCGGCTGCCCCACGTAGGCTGGCGCCACGGGGTGCGTGAGCGCGCCGATGGTGAGCGTTGTGGCCGTAACCTGTGTCGCAATCCCCCACGGTAATGGCTGGGATGGTGGCGTGCCGGCGATGAGTGCGATACGGAGCGCTTCGATATGTCCAAAGCTGACTTCACGCAGTGTGCCATGGTACAACGTAATGGCGCGGCGGAGGGCGGCCCGTTGCAGGGTTGGATGTAATGCAGAAAAATATGCCCGTTGCAATTCAATGTGCGTTGCTGATGCCTGCGCCAATTGATGCCAATGCGCCATCAGGCTGGTATGCACAAAATCATCGCTGTCGCTACTGAGCAGTGCGGTCTGGGCAAGCAGTTGGTTGAGCTGAGGTTGTTCGTGGCGTAGGGCGGGGAGCAGATTGTGGCGCACCCGTACCCGCAGGGCGCTCTGTTTGTCGTTACTCGGATCGTGGCGCGGGGCAAGTTGGCGCACCTGACAATAATCAATAATCGTAGCCCGGGCTACATCGAGCAGCGGTCGTACCAGTGTGGCGTGTCCGGGTGGCGCGCTCGCTGCCCAGGTCGACCATGGTGTCACCGCCCGCATGGCAGCCAGCCCGGTGACGCCACTGCCACGCAACAGCCGCATTAGTACCGTTTCGGCTTGGTCATCTTGGGTATGCGCCACTAGCACCATATCGGCATCGATTTGTAGGGCATAGTGGGCGAGCCGGCGGTAACGTACCACCCGGGCTGCTTCACTCAGATTGGCATAATCGGGGGCTTCGTGGCGGATATCAGCCGCATCAATCCAGGCCATGAGCCCCAATGATTGGGCAGTGGTGGCCACAAATCGGGCGTCGGCAGCTGATTGTGCCCCGCGGAATTGGTGGTCGAGGTGGTATACGGCCAGCGCTGACGCTGGATAAAGTTCACATAACGCATAGAGCAACGCCAATGAATCTGATCCACCCGACACTGCCACCACGGCCCGCCTTAATGATGTGAGGGCTGGGTGGTGGCGTAACTGCGTGACGAGTGGATGAGTGTTCATGGGGTGACCGGGATGGTGAATGTCATAATCACTAATTGGCGTTTGTCACTGATGGGGTGGTCGCTGGTTTGCGGTAAATCAAGGGGCATATCGCTCCAGCCATACAGCACCACGCGGTTTTCGGGCAAGGCATTGACGGCGCCACATGGTCCGGCGACCTGCTCGTAGATGCGCAACATGTTAAAGGTTGCTTGGCCGTCATTTGGGGCGTCACAGGGGAATGAACTACTCGTACTGTCGATATGCACTTTGATTGGCGTATTGGTGGTGATATTCCCCAGCGCTTGACTAAACGTTCCGTGTAAGAGCACGGCATCGCTGAGGGGCATGCCCGTCACCGTCACATCACCATCGAGACTGCCCCCACGGTAGACCAAGTGCTGACTGATTTGCAGTGGTGCAGGAATCGTCGTCGTGCTTTGGAAGTAATGCACATCGCCTATATCACTGGTATAACTGACACGATTCGTGCCATCTGCATCATTTATCACCCCAATTGGCATGTTTTGATTGTCATAGAGTGTTGCGAGTGAAGCCCCTTGATTACTGGTGATTTGAATGGTGGTACGGAACGGTGTATATACCGCCAACGATGTGGCAACAAACGCCGTATCGGCATCGCTCTGTTGTTGGATGGTCGACAGGGCGTATACCAACGTATTGTTGCCACGGACAACCCACCCGGTGACTGCGAGTAATAACGTGACGACCAAGGCTGTAACGGGAATACTCACCCACGCCATATCGAGGGCTTTGCGCTGTTTGAGAATTTGATAGGTAATCGGACCAATCACGATGATATAGAGCACAATCAAGCCAAAAATCAACCCAGGCGCAGGATGATTGAGGGCGGGGATGTTAATGCCGTACATCAATGGATCGTTGGCGTTGCCTGCGGGTGGGAAGCCGACGGTTGTCATTGCGGCTGGATAGACCGGACTGACCACCGGTTGCCAATACCACGATTGCTCACTCCAGTCACGGGTGACCACGAAGGGCACCACCGATTGGAATAATTCACCGCGCCCGATGCTCCGACTCCAGAGCAACGGGTTGCGCTCGCTGACGGCGACTGCATCGGTGTGGGGCGTAATCGCTGGGAGTTGGAGTGTTTTTGGCCATGACTTGGGCAGATCGGCGGCGAATACGGGGGAAATACCTTGCGTGGTGTCGATTTGGACTGCCGCTCGTGTGGCCCATTCCCCCGTGGCATTGCCGGCGAGCACCACCCGTCCCCCCAAATTCAGCCACAGGATGATGGCCTTGGTTTGGGCTGGGGAAAGCAAGCTGGGATCATCGATGAATAGCGTAAATATCCCTTGCAGGCTGGTGACCTCACTGGGGAATTGCTCGGGGGTGATACCGCGTACCAGCGGTGTGCTGCCATCCGGTAACGGCGTGCTGCCAAGACTCGCAAGCAAATTCATGTCGCTTGCGACGACGATATTGAGGGGACTGCCTGCGGCCTCGGCATTAATCATGGTGCTGGCGATGACTTGGTTATCGGCACGCACGCGCGCCATAATGCTGCGGGCATAGCCAGGGATGACACTATTAAAAACGAGTTGTTTGCTACTCTGGGCGGGGAGTTCTATGGCGCGTTGCCAAGTGACATGGCTCCCCGTATCGTTGGTGACCACCCATTCCACTACGACTGACCGATCTTGATTGTCACCGCTGATGGTGAGTTGGATGGGGGTAATCGTATCAGCGCTATAGGTGTTGCCAAATCCCACTCGGGCACTAATATCGACCCGGTTTTGGGCATACACCTGCTGTAGGGGTGGTACGAGCCACCACAATGTTAGTCCACATAACACCACAAATAGTCGTTGCCGCATGGCTGGGGTACTCCTAGCGAAGCGCAGGGCAATTGGCGACCAACTGCAAGACATGCGCCAAGGTTTGGGCGGGGGTATCGGTATCCCCATTAATATGCACCGCGTCTACTGCCGGTTGCATGACGTGGCGGTCACGTTCGTCACGGACGCGGATGGATTCGGTTAATTGGGCTTCATCAATGGACTCACCACGGGTGGTTAATTCGTCGACACGGCGGCGGGCCCGCTCGGCAATCGATACAGCGAGGAAAATCTTGAGCGGCGCTTCGGGAATCACAATTGAGCCTATGTCACGCCCCACCATCACTACATTTCCTTGCATGCCAATCGCCCGTTGCCGCGCCCGCAAAATCTGGCGGACGCTGGGGTGAGCTGCCGCAATCGAGACGGTTTTTTCCACAGATTGCTGACGAATATCCCACGTCACATCACGGCCGTTGAGCATAATGGTATATTGACGGCCATCGTTTTGGGTAGGGGCGTGTACTGAGATGGTGCTCTGCTCCGCAAGTTGCGTGACGGCTACGGCATCATGGGGGTCACAATTGGCCTCGATGACGGCCAGGGTCAATGCGCGGTACATAATTCCCGTATCAAAATAAACATAGCCCAGCTGTGTCGCCAAATTGGCGCCGAGGGTGCTTTTGCCCGACCCTGCTGGTCCATCAATCGTAATTACCCGTGGAATTGTCATGTGTCATCCAATAAATACATAGGATACGAATGGCGTAATTATACCGTGAATTCGGTCGGCGCTATGGTGGTCGTATGCACTCGTACAAAACAGACAAAAAACGGGCGGGGTGACATGTGTCACCTCGCCCGTTTGCGCTACCGGGGGATTTAGCCGATTTTGACGGCACTGCCCCCTTTGGCGGCCGATAATTGGATGGCGTCCCACAAGCGGGCCATGCGCAAGCCCACTTCGGGTGGGCAGGGATTGGCAGCGCCTTGGCGTACACCGAGGAATTGCTCCCATACGCCCATCGAGGCGGCGGTTTCGACGGTGGCTGGTGGGGTATCGCCGTCGTATTGCACTTGCAGTTTTTCGCCCCAAACGCCGGTATAGAGGATGCCTTTATCGCCAAAGACGCGAATGTCGGACTGGCACGACGGCATCGCTTCGCCACAGCCGTGGAGCGACACGAGGACGCCCGACTTGAGGCGGGCAATCACGACGCCCAATGTTTCGACGGCGCGGCCTTGGTTGTCGAGATAGGCCGCTACTTCGGCTACATCTTCGCCAGCTAAATCGACGGTAGTATTGAGCAAATGGGCGCCTGTATCAAACAAAAAGCCTCCACCGGCGATGGCCGGAATTTGGCGCCAGGTATTGACCGTGTTGACACCCCAGTTTTGCCACACCACGCCACTAATGGTTTTAATTTTGCCAATGTTGCCATTGCGCAACATATTGACGGCGGTGCGCACGTTGGGTGATAGGCTGCCGGGGAAGGCGACGACCAACAATTTGCCGGTGCGATTGCGGGTGGCGATCAGGCTTTCGGCTTCGGCACCGGTCATTACCATCGGCTTTTCGAGCAACACGTCGATACCTGCTTCGAGACAAGCGGTGGTTTGATCGTGGTGGTAGGCGTGTGGCGTAATGATGAAGGCAGCGTCGATGGCGCCTTTGTGGTCGCTGAGCAGTTTGGCCAAATCAGGCTGGTTGGTGGGGACGGGCAAGCCGGCCTCTTCGAAAAGGGCGGCGGTATCTTCGTAGGCTTGGGCTGAAGGCTCACACACTACGCTGATTTGGGTGCTGTCCTTCATTTTGACCATGGTGCGAATGTGATGACGGGCCATGCCGCCACAGCCAATCATAACCGTACGTACTGGTGACATCGTTGTCTCTTTCGTGTGAAAATCAGTTCGCTACCATAGTACACCAAAATATTGCCAATCGGCTTAACCACGTCCCACATAGGGCATATTGGTTGCCATAATGGTTTGAAACAAGACGTTGCTACTCAACGGCAAGCTAGCCATCGCCAACACCGCTTGGGCGACGTGCGTGACATCCATTAATGGTTCGGCAACGATGGCGCCATGGGCTTGCAAAATGCCTTGGGCCATCCGTTCGGCCATATCGGTGGCCGCATTGCCGATGTCGATTTGCCCCACCGCAATCTGGTAGGGGCGGCCATCGAGGGCTGCCGATTTGGTGAGGCCGGTGACGGCGTGTTTGGTGGCGGTATAGGCAATCGAGTTGGGGCGTGGGGTCTGGGCCGATATTGAGCCGTTGTTGATGATGCGCCCACCCTGTGGCTGTTGCTGTTTCATTACCCGAAATGCTTGTTGCAGACAATAAAACATGCCGTTGAGGTTGGTATTAACGACGGCATGCCAGGCATCTAACGAGAGCTCATCGATGGGTACGGCTGGGGCACCAATCCCGGCGTTATTGAACAACAAATCGAGGTGGCCATAGTGTGCCATGGTGTCATCAAACAAGGCCCGCACGGCGGCAGGATTACTGACATCGCAGGGGATGATGTGGGTTTGACTGGGATTGACACAGGCAGCTTGGGTTGCTGCGAGGGCGCTAGCACGCCGTCCACTGAGGACGACTTGCCAGCCGGCGGCATTGAGTGCGACGGCGGTGGCGCGGCCAATGCCAGCACTCGCGCCGGTGATGATTGCGGTTTTGGTGGTAGTCATGGATTGCTCCTTGGGGTGATACAAAATCCCCGGCATGCCGTTTGGCCGCCGGGGATGTCGGTAGGCATACGCGGCGATTAGGCCGTTGGTTTGCGCAAAATAAAGAAGTAGTAGGGCGAATCAGCTGGGGCGGGGGCGTTGTAAAGCGGGCGCAAAATCGGTTCCCACAACCAATTGATGGTGAAGGGCGCAGCGATAATCCAGCGCCCCAACAATTTGCGGGTAATCAGTGATGGCGCCGCAATATAGTGGCTCAAATCAAACAACGGCAAGGCGGCGTCGCTGAAGTAAGGGCGACACGACACCACTTCGAAGCCGGCCTCATTGAAGCGTTTGCTCCATTCTTCGCGGCTCAAGGTGTTGCGGTGGACCGATACTTTGTTGAACCAGCGCCCATAAATCATGCCGTCAAGGCCGAGGAAATTGAGGATCTTGGTGCCCAATAATTGTTCGGGGAAGCGGTTGCCCACCACCGACGCAATGAACGATGCGCCCGGTTTGAGCGTGCGGAAGGTCTCTGACAAGGTTTCTTTGAGGGGCAAGACGTGCTCAAGTACACAATTACTAAAGGCCGCTTCAAAGGTGTTGTCGGGGAAGGGCAGGTGTTTGCCATCGGCAACGCTCAAGCCACGATAGACTTTGCGCCCATAGGCTTCATGGGTATCGCTTTTGATGGGGTCGATGCCGTAGATGGTTTTGGCGGGGAAGGCGATTTCGGCAAAGGTGCCGTCACCACTGCCCACGTCGAGGATGGGTTCGGGCATGTCGGGGGCTGTTTCGGCGAACAGACGAGCTTCGATCATGCGGATCATGACACGGTGGGGGGGCAACGTCATCAAGTGGGGAATGAGGTAATCGCGGGTTGGTGTAGGGGTGGTCATCTGCTTATTTCCTTGTGGTAAGTTGATGAAAAAGGGCTTCGTAGGCAGCGATGGTTTTGGCGGTACTAAAGCGTGCTTCGACGTCGGCGCGGCTACGATGGAAGTGCTGAGGGTCAGCAATGATTGTCAATAAGGCGTCAGCGAGCGCATCACTATCACCTATCGGCACGACCAATCCCATCCCGGTTTGGGTAGGTGGTTGGCGCACACCGGGTAGATTACTGGCAACCGAGGGGGTGCCGAGGAGCATGGCTTCGACTTGCACGAGTCCAAACGATTCGGTGGAATTGAGGCTGGGGACGGTGATGACATCACAGGCCTTGAAAAACGTAGCTAATTCACGTTGATTGAGTGTGCCGAGGAATGTCCAGTTATTTTTGTATTGGGAAAAGAGTGGTGCTAAACGTTGGGCGTAGGCTTCTTCGCCGAGTACTTGTTCAAACGGTCCGGCAAACAATACCCGGGCATCGGGGTAGCGGGCGATGATTTTTGGTAAGGCGTCGAGCAACACCTCGACCCCTTTTTCGGCGGCTAGTCGAGCCGCCATGCCAATCACCGGGCCGGTGAGGTTATAGCGTTGCCGGAATTCGGCTACATCGGCGTCGGTTGTAGCCACCACTTCGACGGGTGGTGGGATAACCATCACTTTGGATTTGAATCGGGTCAAATAGGGCGAATGTGTGGCAAAATCCTCGGTATAGGCGATGACGCGCGTCGACAACCGGCCAGCCATGGCGTTTTGGAATTGCACCACCCGATCAACTACGCGATTAAACCAGCCCGGGGGAAGTTGTAGGTCGCAGTGATAGGTCAAGACAACGGGTTTGCCGAGGATGCGGCCACGCAAGGCCAGACCTGGGGCGTCGAATTGGGGCAGATGCAGGCTGAGCACGTCATGACTGAGGGCTAGTTTGGTGGCTTCGATGCCGTAGGTGGGCATCAAGACCCCTTTGCTGACGCGGGCAGCCACGGGTATGCGAATGACGTTGACGCCATTGAGTACTTCGTGAGTGGGTAAGCTAGAGTCATATTGTGAGGTCAACACCGTGACGTAGTGACCGCGGGCTGCCAAACCAATGGCCAAGCGTTCGGCATAGATGGTGAGTCCGCTGGTGTAGGGACGATAGTAGGTAAGTGCGATGAGTACACGCATGACAGTTAGCGTCCTTCGATTTCGCTACGGCTTTCTGCGACCCATTGCCACAAACGCTCGATGCCGGCGGTAATACTGACTTTGGGCGCCCACTCCAAGGCTTTTTGGGCTTTGTCAACGTTCAAAATACAGACCCGTTGATCACCTGGTCGCCAATCGGCAAAGCGCGGTGTAACCACTGGAGCGCCGTTGAGGCGATCGAGGTGGGGGTGGAATTCACGCCAAATCGAGATGGTGTTGTCGGGTCCGCCACCAATATTGAAAATCTCGCCGGCGACATGGTCAATCCGCAAAATAGCACTGCGATAGGCGTCGACGAGGTCGTCGACATACAGCAAGTCGCGTACTTGTTTGCCATCACCATAAATGCTGAGTGGCCGGCCGAATTGGGTGGCAATGATGAAGTGGGCGGCCCAGCCTTGGTCTTCGACGCCGAATTGGCGGGGACCATAGATGGCTGATTGGCGGAACACCACGGTGCGCAAATCATAGATGCGGTGGTAGTCACGCACGTATTGGTCGCCGGTGCCTTTGGAGCAGCCATAGGGCGAATGGAAGTCAAGCGGTTGGGCTTCGGTGGCGCCCCGGGGCAAGTCGCGGTAGCGGTAGCGGGTGTCGTCTTCGACGACCATGATGTCTTCCATGCCGCCATACACTTTGTTGGTCGAAGAATAAAGCAGGATGGGGTTGCGCCCTGACGCCCGGGCTGCTTCGAGCACGTTAAAGGTGCCAAGGGCATTGATATCGAAATCGTCACGGGGATTGGCCACAGATGTCGTGACTGCCACTTGACCAGCCAAGTGGATGATGGCATCGGCGTCTGCCAAGGCTTGGGCGGTACCTGCGGCATCACGAATATCGCCTCGGCGTAGTACGACCCGCTCTTCACCGAAGCGCCGCGTCAGCCACGCCAGATTGTGTGCTGCCCCAGGACGGGATAAATTGTCGTAAATGGTTACACGGTAGCCATCATTGATGAGGGCTGCCGCAAGATTTGCACCAATGAACCCTGCACCACCCGTAATTACAATGTGCATGCGGCCTCTCGCAATAAAACAGAATCAAAAAATACCGACATTCTGATTATGACACCAACAATTGGATATTTCAATACCTGCGCCAATTGAACGTGGCATAAAAATGGCTTTTGCCGTATAGTTTTGGTATATCAACCCCAAAAACTAAGGAAAAACCATGGATATTTTCGCACTCTTTCACTCCTTTTGTCAAGTTCACTCGGTCACCATGCTCCGGCAACTGAGCGCCATCATTGCCGGAGCACTTTGTGCCCCGCACACCATTACCATGCGCAATATTGCCCGCTGGAGCACGTACGGCTACCGCACCGTGCAACGGTTTTTTGCCACCGACATCG
>JBBAWW010000062.1:0-19901 GCA_040397035.1 Roseiflexaceae bacterium
GCATCCCTGCGCTCTACGCCCGGATTTGTCATTACCTCGAGCCGCTGGCCACCCGGATTCACGATCAACAGATGACGTTAGTGCTCGAGACCGGCATCGGCACCACGCCGGCAGATATCGCCGCCTTACAGCAATTATTGGCGATTGCCACCGAGATTTGTCTCAGCGCTGACCACGATATTCCTCATCCTGATTTGCGCAATATTGATTATGTATATGAAAAAAATGACTGGGCAGATAATCGTGAAGTGCCTACAGACATCCCTTCCACCTGCACCATGCTGATTGGTCCGAGCGACGCTACACAACAATTCCGGCGCTATTGGGAGGCATTCTCCCCAAAATCCCGCAATTCGTAGTCGACGCGCACACCACCGATTTGCAAAGCCGACGGTGCGTGGAGATTGTAGTCGCAAGTACGCCGCCACAATTCGTGCCAGCGGGTACGGAGTTGTTGGAGGGCGTGGGTTTGGCGCATTACCGTCAATTGTGGCCATTGCACCAATAGGGCATCGCGTGCCTAGGTGAGGGTCGCAAAGTCGGCCAGCAACAGTGTCCGTTCTTCGATAAATGGTGGCGCAAAACCGTTGCTTTTGAGTAAATGGTAGGCCAGCCGGTCTTGGGCGGGGACAAAGCTATCATCGGGGATATCAATCGGGCGTGGCGCATGCAGGGTCGGATTGTAGATGCCACGAGCGCTGGCAGCCTCGAGGATTTGGTCGATTAGTGACTTACGATTGCTCATGGCGAGCCCTCCCGGCGCATCGTGGATAGATTATAGACGTAGGGAATATGCGATGTGTATCGAGAAAACCGCCCATCGCTACGATATGGGGCGATTACAAATTCACGGCAGGGCACCACGTTTTTTCACAAAAAAAGACCACACAACCACAAAATCATTGTATCAGCAACAGAACAGCTACGAATCAATAGCAATGGTGTTATAATCACCACATATTTGTACAATATGAGTGGGATGACCCGTGCAAAAACCGACGCGCCGTCGTTCATTACGTCCAGTTAAATTATTACGCCGCCCAACCAAACCATTGTTACCGAGTATTACTCCAGCGCGCATGGCAGCCCAACGAGTATTGTCTCAGGCCAATAGCTGGCGGACGTATGTCATTGTGATTGTGCTAATGCTGCTTATCGGCGGTGGTGGTACCGCACTTGTGTTATTGCGACGTACCGACCAAGCCCTGGCCAACATCCAGCAAAACGACCCACGGGCCAACACGGGAAGTGATACTGCGACTGACACAAACACCACCAACCCTGTCACTCCCAGCGATAATTTTGTGCCGTCAACCCTCAAAGAGCCGTTTTCGGTACTCCTGGTTGGCGTCGACAAGCGAGCCGAAAGCGAAGCCGAAGGGGTACGCAGCGACACCCTCATCCTCGTACACGTTGACCCACTGGCAGGCTGGGCCACCATGCTGTCGATCCCGCGCGATTCAGTGGTACAACTCCCCAATGGCAACTTTGGCAAGGTCAATAGCGCTTATGCCTATGGGTTTTATAATGCCGAAAAGCTCTACGGCAGTGGTACCAGCAAGGATGCCGGTGGTGGCGCAGCCGCCGCCCAAACCATCGAACGCTTTCTCAATGTCAAAGTAGACTATACCGCCCAAGTCGATTTCCAAGGCTTTGAGCGCTTGGTCGACAGTGTCAACGGCATCGTGATCGATGTCAAAGCAACATTGGTCGACCCGGAATTCCCCACCGAAAATCATGGCGTCGAACGAATCTATATTGCGCCTGGCATCCAGCAAATGAATGGGCGCACGGCGTTGACTTATGCACGTTCGCGTCATTCCAGCAACGACTTTGACCGGAGCAAACGCCAACAACAAGTACTCAAAGCCGTGCTCGGTGCAGTGCGTAATCGCGGCATCATGAATAACGTATCATTGTTGCCACAGTGGGTGGGGGTCCTCGAACAAAACGTGCGCACGACACTCCCGATTGGCAATATCAGTACAATGAGTGATTTGGCGGGGATTGCCAGCCGCCTCGATAGTAATCGCATCTCCCAATTGGCGATTAATCCCCTCGAAGTACGAGTTGACAACGTCATCGGATCAGATATTTATTGGAATAGTGCCGATATTGCCAGCCTAGTCAAACGCTGGAAAACTGGGGCTGGCATTGACGGAATCGTCAATCTGCAAGTCCTCAACGGCACCAACGTGAGTGGGATCGGTAGCAAAGTTACCACTGATTTGAGCAAGCAAGGATTTGCCACGCTTGATGCGGGTGACAGTACCACCACCACCACTACCATGCTATATGACATCGGCGATCATAGTCGCGAACGCCAACGCATCATTGATAGCCTCGGTCTGAGTAGCACCCAAATTAGTGTCAATGCCACTCGTCCGAGTGGCGCCTCCAAAGAAGCAAATCTCATACTCGTCGTTGGCACGGATTATCGAGCGGCAGGGAATACGCCATGAGTATCGTTGACCCCTATCGCGAACAACTGAGCCAGCGTTGGGACAGAGAAGCTGACCCAGCAGTACTGTATTATGACCGCCTATTACGCTGGAAGGGCACGCCCACCTTCCGGTTTGGGGCGCGCCCCAAACAAGGCGCCGAAGGCATCCACAACGCAATCTCGGCGCATTTTGCGATTTGTGTGTTCCAACAAAACCCCTTGTATGATGTGTTTTGCACAGTGGGCGCCTCACGTTCGCCCATCCCAAACAGCACGTTGAGTAGCCGTGACCCGCGCGGAATCCGCCACGAATATCTGATGCATGCCAGCAATGTCTATGCCGAAGCGGTGTGTGAGATTTTGTTGATGATTGCCGAGCATCCCCACATCCATAACCTCGAAATCGGGGCCGGCTATGTGATGCCGATTGGTGAACCTATTGTGCCTAATTCGGCCCTCGAGTATTTGTACTTCACCTATCCCTTCCTCGACGACCCGCACATCTATGACCCCAATCCCGCCGGTGAAATCGATCACCCCCAGGCGTATATTCACACGTTGTGGATTTTGCCGATTAGTCGCGCTGAACGCCAGTATTTGCGCAGCCATGGGGTCGAGGCATTTGAGGCCTTCCTGCATGAACAACACAGCCAACACTATGACTCGGATTTACTCCGGCGTAGCCTGATATAAGCGAAAGCACAAACGATGCAAGAATACGCTTCCATCGCAGAACTCTATGCGGTGGACTTTGCGGCTGTCCGCGACGACGTCGATTTTTATCGCGCCCTCGCCCGCCGCACCAAAGGACCTATCCTCGAATTCATGTGTGGCACCGGGCGGGTGGCATTGCCCTTGGCCAAATCCGGCTACGACGTCACCGGCGTCGACAGCTCGCTCGAAATGCTAGCCGTAGCCCAACGCGCCCACGACCAAGACCCTAGTCTGCCGTTGACCCTGCACCACGGCGACATTCGCAATTGGGCTAGCGACACGCGCTATAGTTTGGCGATTGTGGCCCTCAACTCGTTTATGCATATGCTCAATGTCGAAGACCAACTCGCCGCGCTAGGAACGCTGCATGCCGCCTTGCGCCCCACTGGCACCTTGGTGATTGATTTGTTCAATCCCGATGTGCGCGCATTGCCAGATTATCATGGCGATGTGATGCTCGACAAAACGTTTCCGTTACCCGATGGGCGCACCGTCCAGAAATTTGTGGCGCAATGGGCCGACGTGGCCCAACAACTCATCAACGTGGTGTTCATGTACGACATCATCGATAGTAGCCAGCGGGTACAACGCCACAATGCGGCCTTTGCCATGCGCTGGTTGTGGCGTTATGAAGTCGAGCATTTGCTGGCACGGGCGGGATTCCAGGTGGAAGCCGTCTATGGCGATTATGAACTCAACCCGTACGAAAGTACCAGCGAGCAGATTATCGTGGTCGCTCGTAAATCCAAACGCAACCGCAATACCGTCACACCCACAGTCAGAATGGTATAATAGTAACAGTATGTCATTTATCATGGCACCGTCCTACAAGAGGTAGATTTTATGTATCGTACACATACGTGCGGTGAACTCCGTCCTAGTCATCACGACCAAACCATTACCTTGGCGGGGTGGGTGCATCGCCGCCGTGACCACGGCCCATTGATTTTCATTGACTTGCGCGATCGCTATGGCCTCACCCAAGTGGTATTTGACGCTGCCGACGATGCCGCAGTGCATGCCATTGCCGCTGATGCCCGTAGCGAATATGTACTGCGGGTCACGGGCGTGGTACGGACGCGTCCGGCAGAAGCTACCAACTCCGATATCGCCACCGGTGGCATCGAAGTCAAAGCGGTCGCCGTTGAAGTACTCAATGCCGCCAAACAGACGCCGTTGATGATTAACCGTGACGGCAACGAAGAAGAACCCCTCCGCCTCAAATATCGCTACCTCGATTTACGCCGCGAACGGATGCAACGCAATATGATTATGCGCCACCACTTCGTCAAATTCATCCGCGATTTCCTCGACAAAGAACACTTCCTCGAAATCGAAACACCGATTTTGACCAAATCCACCCCCGAAGGGGCTCGCGACTATCTCGTACCGAGCCGCGTCCACGAAGGGGAGTTTTTTGCGTTGCCGCAATCACCTCAACAAATGAAACAATTGTTGATGGTGGCCGGGTTTGACCGCTACTTCCAAATTGCCCGCTGCTTCCGCGACGAAGACTTGCGCGCCGATCGCCAACCCGAATTCACCCAGCTCGACATGGAAATGTCGTTTGTGGATATGGACGATGTCCTCGACGTCGTCGAGCGCTTGTTTACCGAAATGGTGCCGGCAGTGGTACCCCACAAACACACCCTGTCACCATTCCCGCGGCTGACCTACAACGAAGCCGTCGAACGCTATGGCTCGGACAAACCCGACCTACGCTACGGGCTCGAATTGGTGAATTTGACGGCGTTGTTGGCCAATTCGCCCTTTACGTTGTTTAGTAGCGCCGTCCAGAGCGGTGGCCAAATCAAAGCCATCCGCATCCCTGGTGTGGCAGCCTATTCCCGCAAGCAAATCGACGAAGTCATCGACATCGCCAAACAAAACGGTGCCAAAGGCTTGTTGTGGGCCGCCTTGCCCGCCGACGGCGCCGAATTACGCTCGTCGTTCGCCAAGCAAGTAGACCCCAGTGAAATGCAGGCTATTTTGACTGCCTGTGAAGCCCAAGCAGGCGACATGGTGGTCATCGTGGCCGACAGCCACAAAGTGGTCACCGCTGTGCTCGACAAAATCCGGCGTGAATTTGCCAGCCGGCTCAATTTGGCCGATCCCAATCTACTCAAATTTGCCTGGATTGTCGACTTCCCGTTGCTGGAATGGAACGACGGCGAAAATCGTTGGGACGCCGCCCACCATCCATTCACCGCACCACTTGAAAGCGACGTGGCCTTGATGGATACCGACCCGGGTAAAGTCCGCGCCAAGGCTTATGACTTGGTGCTCAACGGCTACGAAGTGGCCAGCGGCTCGATTCGTATCCACCAACGCGATGTGCAGCAGAAGCTGTTTGACTTACTCGGTATCAGCCGCGAAACGTCGTTACTCCAATTCGGGCACATGCTGGAAGCCTTTGAGTTTGGTGCACCGCCCCACGGTGGTATCGCCCCAGGAATTGACCGCATCGCCATGATTTTGGCTGACGAAGCCACTATCCGCGAAGTAGTGGCCTTCCCCAAGACCCAACAAGCCCAGGATTTGATGATGGGAGCTCCCTCCCCCGTCGAAGAAAAACAATTGCGCGACCTGCATATCAAGTTGCGCTAATCGAAACCGCTTACTCCGCCGTACCACTATGTACGGCGGAGTTTTTTTACAGAAAGTAGTCCAATGAAAATCTATACCAAAACTGGTGATGACGGCGAGACCGGCTTGTGGGGCGGCTTGCGCGTCGCCAAAGACACCATCCGCGTGCAAGCGTATGGCACCGTCGATGAATGTAACGCCGCAATCGGCGTGGTACGAGCCGCTGGCGTGCCCGCCGAGCTCGATGCCATCTTGATAATCATCCAAAATCAACTCTTTGTGGTGGGTGCCGATTTGGCGACACCTGGCCAAGCCGCCAAAATCCCACGGGTCGGCGACAGCGATGTCACCGTCCTCGAACAAGCCATTGACCAATTCGAAGCCATCTTGCCACCGCTGACCCAATTTATTTTGCCTGGGGGCAATTTGGCAGCAGCCCATCTGCATTTGGCCCGCACCATTTGCCGGCGTGCCGAACGGCACGTGGTCAGTCTGGCCCGCGAAGAAGCGTGTAGTCCGGTGATTGGTATGTACCTCAATCGCTTATCTGATTTCTTGTTTGTAGCCGCTCGGGCCGCCAACCACCTAGCCGGTGTCACCGATGTACCGTGGCAACAACCCACGAAATGAAAGGAATGCAGGCGATGCACATTAGTGCCCTCCATATTTACCCCATCAAAGGATGCCGCGGCCTATCCGTCACCAGCGCCATGGTCGAAGACATCGGGCTCGCCGATGATCGGCGCTACTTGGTGGTCGATGCCAACAGCAAGTTTTTGTCACAACGCGAAGTCCCCGCCATGGCCCGGATTATCGTCACTGCTACCGCCACAGGCTGGCAATTAGCCTGCGATAATTACGCACCGGTGCAGATTAGCCCGGTGCACACCGGAATTACCCGTTTAGTCACCATTTGGCGCAATACCAGCACCGTAGTCGACCAAGGCAACGAAGTGGCTGACTGGTTGAGCCACGTCCTCGGGCAACCATGTCGCTTGGTGCGGATGGCCTTGGGCTATCGCCGCCACGTGGACCCCAAATATGCCACCCACCCCACTGATGCCGTCAGCTTTGCTGATGGCTACGCCAGCTTAATCGCCAACGAAGCCTCACTAATTGATCTCAACACTCGCCTCGAAATCCCAATCGGCATGGACCGCTTCCGCCCCAATATCGTGGTCAGTGGTGCCACGGCCTGGGCCGAAGACGATTGGCGTGAGTTACAGGTCGGCAGCGTCGCCATGACTGCCGTCAAGCCGTGTGCGCGCTGTGCCGTCACCACCACCGACCAATTGACGGGTGAGCGCAGTCACGAGCCGTTGACGACGCTCAACACGTTTCGCAAGCAAGCCTTGGGGGTGATTTTTGGGCAAAATCTGGTACATCACAGTAGTGGGATGATTCAGGTCGGCGATTCCGTCACGTTGCGCTAAAGCCATACCCACACAAAAACCACCCAGCCTGTTGGTCTATCCGGCAGGGTTAGGTGGTTTCGTTCTGTCAAAAACTATTTGACGACGACGGGAATCGTGACGGTGTCTGTGCGATTGCCCTGCACAATCTGCAGTTGCAATTGCCACTCACCAGTCATATTGAGGTCGAGCGCATCACTGGTATAGCGACCATCAGCATGGGTGGTGAGTGGCAATGGCACACTCAACATGCCATGTTGGGTCATGACTGCCGTGACGGTAATCGTGGCATCGTTCAGCGGTTTTTTGTCGGCATCGGTCAACGTGACCGTGATCGGCCGAGTACCGACCCCGTCTGGACTGACCACCACCGTAATCCCGAAATGCTGACTCTGCAGATGAATTGCGGCGTTGCTACAGGCAACCAACACCACCAAAAGCACTAGCCACATGCCAACGTGTTTCATACGTTCCTCTCGTAATTAAGGCATCACCGTGATTTGGACGGGGAGCGTGATGATGGTGCCCTCAATCACGAGTTGCACCCACACCGCATATGTTTCGGCGGTGGGGAAGGCATACACAAATGCGACCTGATTGCCGGCAGCACTGACGGGTTGAAAGACCTCGCTCATCGCGCCAACCGCATGAATATGCCCAAATATCGCACCATTGGGGTTGCGCACAATCATGTGACCACGCATGCCCAACCAAAAATCAAGCGCAGAGACGGGTTGACCCGCTTTCGTTGCTTCCACCCGTAATTTGACAGGCACTCCTACCTGTGCCGGTGTGGTCGTCTGCACCGTAATCGTGTAATCACCTGATTGAATCGTAGCCGGTAGAACCGCAGGTGCCGGCAAGGCCTGTGCCGTAGCGACACCCAATGTTACCTGCTGATGGGTCACTTGTGAGCCACTATTGGCGCGTTCGATTTCGATGGCGACATCATAGCTGCCAGTGGCAATTGCAGGCAAATCGACGATATATTGTCCGGGGGCAGTCCGGGCTGGATGGACATGCAAAAACGTATGTGATAGCGGATCAATCACCACCATATGCATCAAGGCCTGATGATGCAACACGATATCATCGACTGGCAGTCCAGTAGAACCATCATTGAGCAAAATTTTGAGTTGGTCGATATTGCGTTGGACATCATGACTCGGAATTACTTGGGTGACGGCATAGGGCCGACTCGTCGTATCAATGCTTGGGATGTCGACGCGTAAATTTGGCCACACCATCAACACCCCAATCACCACCGTGATGCTTAGCGATGCCGTAAAGCTATGTGCCTGTATCGTGCGCACCCAAGGACGGGCTTCAGGCCAGATTGTCGTACTAAACAACACCAATGCCAGAATGGCAACTGCCACAAACATGGGAATGGTGAGGGGGGGAATCGTGTTGGGATAGATGGTGATTGGCACGGTAGCCACACCAATCTCTTGGGTCGCATCTTGAATTTGGATGCGTAATTCCCACACTCCTGTCTGTGGCACCGTCACATCAAATACCGATATCATGCGTGGGCCGGCAAGGACATTGATTTGTTGGCTGACCGTGGCCTGTGAATCTTGGTGGGTCGCAGTCAGTATGAGCTGGGTGGCACCTGCGACATCGCGTTGCGGCCACACTTTGACGGTGAGTAAGGCTGGGGCGCCCGTGGGCACAATCACTTCAATCCGGAGTGGGTAACTGCCCGCTTGCACATCCAACACCTTGGAGCCACCAGCAATAATGCCATGGGCAGAGACGTGCAACGGCCAACAAACTGCTATAATGAAAAGCACCGTAAGCCATGGAGCAACGCGTTGCATACATCCCTCCTATGGGCATCCTGCCCTGATATGATGTGGTATTATAACGCCGTGTCGCAGCAAACGAGGTTATTTGATGGACTACAGTAATATTATACTCCATCCGGCGGCCGTACACATCCCGATTGGCGCCATTGTTGCCGCCGTCTGCTTTGTTTTTTATGGGTGGTATCGGCGCCTGCGTGACATCGAGCAATCCGGCTATTATTTGGTGATATTTGGCTGGGTCGCACTCATCCCAAGCCTCGTCACCGGTACTATCGATGCCGTCAACCACCTTGCGGACCCTCACACTCCCAGCAATGCCCTCACGTGGATCAACTTGCACGCCGCGAGTGCCATCGGTGTGTTGGTGATACTGTGGATGGCATGGCAACTGCGCCGACGCATGACAGGGATTGTCTGGGAGCACCCCCGCTATCATCGGTTTTTGGGGTATATGGCGCTGGTTCTCTTGCTAATTGTCTTTTCTGGGTGGAGCGGAGGGCATATGGTCTATACCCTCCAGCTCGGTCGTCTACCGTAATTTACGAGGAACACATGCTGAGTTTTATCAATTACTTCGTGATTATTTCGCTGATGGAAATTTGCAACCGCCTGCGTTTGATCGACTGGCGCGTTTCTGGTCGTGAAAACCTGCCCCCCCGCCCCCAAGGGCTCATCCTGGCCTGTAACCACGTGCAATGGCACGATATCCCCATGATTGGCTGGGGATTGCCCTTGTCGCACCGCGGCTGGTGGTTCGCCAAAGTCGAAGTCGTCGACGGGTTGTTTGGTAAATGGTTTACCATGATGCAAGTCATCCCCGTCAAACGTGGTCAACGCGACATCCAAGCCATCGATCGTGCCGCCGAAAAAGTCAAAGCAGGCGCGGTGTTGGTCGTATTCCCTGAAGGGACGCGGAGCTTTGATGGCAAGCTCCAACAAGGGCGCGGAGGCACTGCGCGGATTGCACTGCGGGCTGGGGCACCGATTGTACCCATGGCATTCGTCGGCAATCAACGCAAGTTTTTGTTTAGCAAACGTCATTTGATTATCGGCAAACCCTACTACCCCACCGTGAGCGACCCTAGTAGCGACAAAATCCCCGCCAATGAAATGGCGCGGCTCACTGCCGAAATCATGATTCACATTGGCGACTTGATACCTGCGGAATTCCATGGCTACTATGCCGCTGAAATTGCAGCATACCAAGCACAGTCAGCAACCCCACCCGTAGCCTAAATATGGTTAGCAACATCAGTTACCGCATCATCACGGGAATTGTCGCGCTCTGTAATTGGCTAGGGCTGTTTCATTGGCGCGTAACTGGCGTCGAAAATCTCTCCGCCCGGAGCAGTGGCATGATTTTGGTGTGTAATCACCTCGAATGGCACGACATGCCGTTGATTGGCTGGGGGTTACCCGTCGCCTATCAACCGTGGTGGTTTGCCAAACACGATTTACTCCAAGGCTGGTGGTATGGCTGGTGGGTCAAACGCATGCCCATCATCCCCGTCAAACGTGGCCAGCGCGACCGCGACGCCGTCCAGCACGCCATTGCCGCCGTCAACGCCGGCGCCGTGCTGGTAGTATTCCCCGAAGGAACCTGGGATTATAGTGGCAAGCTCCTCCCCGCCAAAAGTGGCGCAAGTCGGATTGCCATCCACACCGGTGCCCCCATCGTACCGCTGGCAATTGTGGGAAATCATATTTCGCCATGGGGCAAATCACGACAATTGATTATTGGGGAGCCGTTTTGGGCGTCATCAATAGCATTCGATAGCCCACCATCAGCGAGTGATATTGCCCAACTCACCACTACCATCATGGTACACATCGCCCAACTCTTGCCACCCGAATATCATGGCTACTATGCGCCACTAATGGCAGCACTGCAATCACCCAGCGAGGAGCACTAATTTAATGTTTGCCTATCGTCATTTTGTGGTAATCCGTTGGCTATGTGATCATCTACGCGCCTGGGGGATCTTTGATTGGAGCGTCAGCGGCCTCGAAAACCTGCCCCCCGCCGGCACCCCATTTGTGATGGTGGTAAACCACATCAAATGGCACGACATGTTGACCATTGCCGGCTCCATCCCACTCACGCACATCCCCCATTGGTTGGCCAAAGCCGAATTATTTATGCCACTCACCAGTTGGTGGTTCCGCGGCATGCAAGCCATCCCCGTCAAACGAGGTCAGCACGACACCGCCGCTATTGACGCAGCCGTAACCACCTTGCGCCAAGGCAACATCATGATTGTATTCCC
Source organism: Roseiflexaceae bacterium (assembly GCA_040397035.1). Taxonomy (GTDB): domain Bacteria; phylum Chloroflexota; class Chloroflexia; order Chloroflexales; family Roseiflexaceae; genus UBA965. Next base: position 11,234 of record JBBAWW010000062.1, read on the forward strand.
CGAGGGTCATCGGAGCGGCAACGGCCAACTCCAAAAAGGACGGGGCGGCGCAATGCGCATGGCGTTACGGGCCGGAGTACCCATCGTGCCCGTGGCGATTCAAGGAGTCGAAAAAGGATTGCGCTCACCGATTGCCATTGCCTACGGCAAACCATGGCTACCAGTGTCACACAGCGGCATCGATGATATCGACCCCACCGAAATGACTGCCCTGACCGACGACATGATGTGCCACATCGCTGCGATGTTACCTAGCGAATATCACGGCTATTATGCGAGGCGCGTCTAGCGTTCGCCCATGATTTTGTCGACCACCCAGATGGCTAAGCGGGCGGCAATTACCGCAAATATGACGCTTACAAGTCGGTGGATGGCTTTACGCTGGGATTCAGTATCCATGATTGCTCTTTCTGAATATGTCGGATAATCTGTGCTGCGTGTCGTTCGACACCAGCACGATCAATATGTTGTGTCTGTACCAAATGAAGCACCGGTTGCCTGAGGTTGTTTTTTTGGCGTAACCACAACCACAGCGTCGCCATCAACGCACACCCTATCCCAAATCCACGCAAAAACATCGCACACCTACTTTCGTTTGGTCTATTATACCAATACCGGTATCACCTGCAAAAATCACCCTGTCAACCATGGTACAATTTGGCACAAGTATGACATTTTATCCAGTAGGAACACTGATGCCAGAATTACATGCCGCCATCGTTACCCCCCTCACCGCAGACAATCAATTTGACGCACCTGCCATGGTGACCCTGATGCGCCACCTCGAAGCCCGCGGGCTCGATGGCGTCGTACCCTGTGGCACCACCGGCGAAGGACCATCGTTTAGTGTGGCCCAACGCCTAGCCATTATCAGCACCTGTGTAGCGCATCGTGGCACGCTGGGCATCATTGTAGGCACAGGCTGTCAGTCACTCGCCGACACAATTACCCTCACCAAGGCGGCCTTGGCCACCGGCGCCAATGCGGCCTTGGTCTTGCCACCGTTTTTTTATAAACAATCAGGTGAAGCGGGCGTAATTGCCTGGTACCGCCAACTTTGTGATGCCTTACCCCTAGGGAGCAAAATCATCCTCTACCACATCCCTCCCATGACCGGCGTCGCGATTACTCCTACCATCATCGATGCGTTGATGCAAAGTCATCCGTCGTACATCTATGGCATCAAAGATAGTGGCGTCAATGCCGCCCATACCGCCATGCTGGTCGCCACCTATCCCACCCTCAAAATCTATACCGGCAATGCGCCCATCCTCGCCCAAGCTATCGCTGATGGCGCGACGGGCTCGATTTTGGCGATTGCCAATATTGTGCCTCAAGCGTTACGTCAACTCACCGATAATCCCAGCCGAGGAGACATCCAGTCGCAAGTCGCCAGTGTGGATGGCTATGTGCGCAAAGTGGGTGCGGTGGCCACGATTAAAGCGATTCTCAATCAGGTCGGGGTGGCAGTTGGCTTGCCGCTAGTACCGCAATTAACGCACCCTGATGGGGCGCAAGCCTATGCCGAATTCCAGGCTATTGGGGAATATACGGGGTAATTGGGATGATTTATTTGCTGTTTGGTCCAGACGAATATCAGCGTAGTGAGTATGTGCAGCGCTTGCTGGCGCAAATCCCCGAATCGGCGCGGTCACTGAATGTGAACCGCGTCGACGGCAAGCGTTTCAAGCTCGATGCATTGGCGCAGGCCTGCGAAGCATTTCCTTTTTTGCATGATCGCCGCTTGGTGATTGTGGAGGATTTGCTCAAAAACCAAAAGGCAGGCAAAGATCGTGATGAACTCAAAAATTATCTCGAGCGCTTACCGCCCTGGTGTGATGTGATGTTCATCGAAAACGATGAATTCGATAAACGCAACGCCTTGTTTAACCATATCAGCAAAATCGGCACGGCCCACGACTTCCAGCACCCCAAAGAAACCGAACTCATTCGCTGGATCGGCGAGCGCGCCCGTCAACTCAACGTGGTTATCGACAACCCTGCCACGGCGCGTTTGATTGCCCTGGTGGGAAACAATGGCCGCACCCTGTTGAATGAGCTCACCAAAATGGCCACCTATGTGCGCCCAGGTGGGAGTATCACCACGGCCGTCGTTGATTTGTTGGTGAGTGACGATACCGAAGAAAACATGTTTGGCTTTGTGGATGCCTTGGCTGCTCGTCGCAAAGGGGTGGCACTAAGCAAACTGCACAAATTGCTCGACGATGGTCAAGCGCCGCAATATTTAATTTTTATGATTGCTCGCCAAGTACGGATATTGCTCCAAGTCCGCATCCTCGATAGCGAACGGCGGCGCGCCAACGAAATCGCCAGTGCGGTGGGGCTGCGGCCCGGCTTTATCACCGACAAGGCGATCGAGCAAGCGCGCGGATTTCGCGCCAACGAACTCGAACGCCTGCACCAACAATTGCTCAAACTCGATCACCAAAGCAAAACAGGCGCCATCGATGTGGCAGCCGGCCTCGATTTGTTGGTAATGGAAGCGTGAAAAGAAGTAGAGACGCAGCCTGCTGCGTCTTCAATACGCAGCCTGCTGCGTCTTCAATACGCAGCCTGCTGCGTCTTCAATAGACAGAATTCATTCGCACACAAAAAATCCGTGGTGCCAATAGGCACCACGGATTTGCGCATTACACACCAATATTACTTGGCGGCGACAGCGTTGGCCTTCTTCATGAGGCGTGATTTGCGACGTGCAGCGTTGTTCTTGTGGAGCACACCTTTTGAGGCGGCTTTGTCGAGCATGCTGATAGCTGCTTGCAAAGCGCTGGCGTCGACATTGCCTTTGGCAACAGTCTGCTCAGCTTTTTTGACGATGGTACGAACGCGGGCGCGGTAGGAATTGTTGCGGATGCGGCGATCTTCTGAGATGCGGATACGCTTGATTGCTGATTTTGTGTTCGCCAAGGTGACGGTTCTCCCGTATAATTCAACTACTCGGGCTCATAAGAGTCTCTGAAACATGATTATACCAGAACACTACAGGCTCTGCAACAATGACCACAAATAGCCCGACGCCACGGTCACGCGCACTCTTTAATATGCTGATAGTCGCCCTCGGATATCTGGCCAGCCGCATCCTCGGCGTGGTGCGCGACATGTTCATCACCGCTCAATTCGGTACCAGCCCACTGGTCGACGCCTACCGCGCCGCCTTTGCGATTCCCGATTTGTTGTATTTGGTGGTGGCAGGTGGGGCGTTGGGTACGGCACTGATTCCGGTATTCCAACAACGGCGCCACGATGCCGGTAGCGACGAAGCCGGTAAACTGGCGAGCAGTGTGCTTAATTTGATGTTGCCCTGCCTGGTATCGATTTCGGTGATGGCCTGGATCTGGGCCTTGCCGTTGGTACAGCTGACCACCGCCCGCGGATTTCCACCCGCAACCCAACAACTCACCGCCGATTTGATGCGAATGTTGCTACTCCAGCCGATTTTGTTGGGCATCGGCGGGATTTTCAAGGCGGTGCTCGAAGCCCACGAGCAGTTTAGTATCCCCACCCTTGGCTCAAATCTCTACAACCTCGGGATTATTTTGGGGGCGGCGCTATTGGCACGCTGGTACGGCATCCATGGCGTGATTTATGGGGTACTAATAGGGGCTGTTGCCTTTACGCTTATCCAGATCCCCGCCCTACGCCGGGTCACGTGGCGCTATGCCGTCAATGCCTGGCTCCATACCGTGGGGTTAGTTGATGTAGGCAAGTTGTTGTTGCCCCGTTTGTTTGGGCAATCGATTTGGCAAATCAATCTGGCCAGCATGATTGCCATTACGTCGAGTTTCGGGGTGGGAGCAGTAGCAGCAGCCGGATATGCCATGCAAGTAATGTTGTTGCCCCACGGCTTGGTGGGATTGAGTGTGGGAACGGTCATATTCCCCCGGCTGGCGCGCTTGGCGGCGAGTGGTGAACATGAACAGTTTGGCATCGAAGCGAGCCTGGCCTTGCAAAGTGTGTTGGCGGTGGCGTTGCCGGCCAGCGTGGTGCTGTGGTATGCGCCAGAATTAGTGGTGCTGGTGTTGTATCAACGAGGGTCGTTTGATGCAGCCTCGGCACAACTCACCGTTGCAGCGTTGCGGGGCTACGCCCTCGGGTTGGCGGGGTTTAGTGTGGCCGAGATTGCGGTGCGGATTTGGTTTGCCCTCAAAAACACCCGTGTGCCGGTGATTGTCGGTGCCGGTGCAGTACTACTCAATCTCGGATTGGGGTGGTGGTTGAGTCAAGCCGGCACACCACTACAGCGCCTCAGTACCACTGCTACGGTCTTTAGTATTGCCAATACCGCAGAAGCGGTGGTGTTGCTGTGGTGGTTGCTGCGGCGCTATGCCAATATTCGGATTTTTGCTAAATCATGGATGTGGCTAGTCGGAATCGGCGGCATGGTGGTATTATTACAAGTATGCACCCCATTCCTGCCAGGCTTACCGACCCACAATTTGCACAGTAGTGCAGATTGGCTACGTGTGGCCCTGTATGCCGGGTTTTATGGGATGTGTGGGGTATGGGGAATCGGGTGGTGTAGTCAGTGGTTTGCCATACTCCGCGCCACGCGACGCCCAGTCGAACGCAATGATGCAACATAAAGGGGTCAAGTATGAGTCGTGTCCTCGCATTAATTTTGGCCGGTGGTGAACATCCTGCCCTAAGCGTATTGACCGCCGAACGCGCCGAAGCTGCCGTACCATTTGCCGGCAAGTACCGGATTGTCGATTTTACCCTTTCGAATTGTGTCAACTCGGGCATCACCAATGTAGGCGTGCTCACCCAATACCGGCCCCGTTCGTTGCAAGAGCATGTAGGGGTGGGCAAGCCGTGGGACCTCGACCGACGCATGGGGGGCGTACATATTTTACACCCCTACCTCGGCAGTGGCATGAGCTGGCAACGGGGCAATGCCGATGCCTTGCGCGCCAATCTCGACTTCATCGGCGAACAATCGGCCGAACACGTGCTGGTACTGGCGGGTGACCATATCTACAAAATGGATTACCGCCCGATGATTGCCGCCCACCTCACCCGAGGTAGCGATGTGACCGTGGCCGTGCATCCGGTGGCGGCCCACGAAGTGCAACGCTTTGGGATTGTGACACTCGATGGACATGGGCATGTGCGGCAGTTTGTCGAAAAACCAGCCCAGAGCGAATCAACCCTCGCTTCAATGGGTATCTACTTGTTCCGCAAGCAATACCTGATTGATGTGCTCCGGCGCCATTTGGGCGAAAACATCGGCCGTGATTTGATGCCGGCCCTCATCAGCGAGACCAACGTCAATAGTTATACGTTCCCTGATTATTGGGCCGATGTGGGCACCATCCAAGCCTACTACGATGCCAGCATGGCGTTGCTCAGCGCCCAACCCGCACTCGATTTGAGTGACCCTAATTGGGTAATTCATACGCGTAGTGCCGAAATGCCCGCTGCCGAAGTGGGACCGCACGCCCGCATATCCAACAGCATGATTTGCGATGGCAGTCGGGTCGACGGGGATGTATCAGGCTCGTTGATTGGGCCAGGCGTGGTGGTACCGGCAGGATGTAGCGTCATCGACAGTATTATTTTGCCTAATGTTACGTTGGGGGCAGGGAGCCGCATCGAGCGCACCATCATCGACAAAAACGTTGTAGTGGGCACCGGGGCGCAGATTGGCCATGGCCGCGGTGGCGTCGTCAATGCCCAAATCCCCACGTTACTCAATAGTGGCTTGACAATCATCGGTATGCACACCACTATTCCCGACGATGCGCGTATCGGCACTAACGTGCTGATTCCTGCCCGGGTAGTAGCGACCGGCTGGCAAAAAACTATTTTGGCAGACGGTGAAACACTCGTAGGCGCCTAAGCGCACTGCTTGCGCATCGGACAATCCAAAGCCCGTGGCGGATATCCGCCACGGGCTTTACCTGTATTCACGGCCGCGCCCTACGTTTTTTTCAAAAAATTAATTCATCAGTGTATCAACAATTATCGCACCAGCATGACCCAAGGTCGCTTCGTCATACAGGCTAAACGAAAAGCGCAAGGCCGCATAACCAAGTGGACCTTGGCTAAAGAGTTGGCCGGGCAGCGCCGACACGCCACGGGCTTCGAGCCGGGCCAACGATTGCTGTTCGTCGCTGCCTGCCGGCAAACGCATCCACAAGAAATAGCCGCCAGTCGGACGATACCACTGATAGCCATGTGCCTGAAGGGGCAGCAATGCGGTATGCAAGGCGTGGCAACGCGCCCCGTAGCGCTGACGATAAAGCGACACGATATCGGCAAAATCGCCATTGGCCATGACTTCGGAGACGATCAACGATTGAAAGTGAGCAATCCCGCCGCCGCTATCGAGCAACCCCGAGCCGGCTAAACGTTGGATAGTGGCGACATCGGCGGTAATATAGCCGAGACGCAAGCCGGGCGCCAACGATTTGGCAAACGACCCGAGTCGGATGACGGTGCCACGGGACATACTGGCCCACAACGACGGTGCTGGGACATGTTCATACCACAATTCACGGTAGACGTCGTCTTCGACGATACGCAAACCGCTATTAGCCACCAGCTGGGCAAGTTGCTGGCGGCGGGCAGGTGACAATGAAGTGCCAGTGGGGTTTTGGAAAGTAGGAATAGTATAAAAAAAGGCCACTCGTTGTCCGGCCTGCTGACATTCTGTCAACACGGCACTGAGGGCGTCGATATCGACCCCTTCGTGGTCACAGGGGATGCCGCGGATGACCACCGGTGCATCGCGCAAAATCCGCAACGCCAAATGATAGCTGGGATTTTCGACCAAAATCACATCACCGGGCTGGGTCAGCATGGTGCATATATGGGCGATGGCTTGGGAATTGCCGGCCGAGAGCATGATTTCGTCTAATTGCGGGCGCACCTGTTCGTGATGGGCGATCCAATCAGCAATCTGCGCACGCAAGGGACCCACACCATGGTCGATGCCGTAGGTCAGCATCACGCCACCCCAACGGTGCAAAGCAGCATTGGTAGCAGCTTGAATCTGAGCGTGGGGCAATAACTGCATATCGGGATGCCCCCAACCGAGGTCGATGATATTGGGGCGTAATTGTAGTTGCAAGATTTGCGAATAGTCCATGAAGATCCTCTATGACACTAAATCGATGGTCTCAATACATTAGACGAGATGGGCTGTTAATTCAAATAATGGAATAATCGTATCAAACGAGAGATTATCATCATTGACAAAGGTATAGAACCCCGACATGGTGCCTTGGCTAGATTTGAGCACACAAAAACTGCGGTATTCGTGGATATCACCGGGGCGCAGGTGTGGTTGTTGGCCAACCACGCCATCACCAACGACGGTATATTGTTCGCCGATATTATCAGTAATATACCAGTGGCGTGAACGCAATTGGGCAGGCTGTTTACTGCAGTTTTCGATACGCACCGTATATGCAAAAACGAAGCGGCCGCTGGTGACATCGGATTCGTCAGGGAGATATGCGGGGCGCACAAAAATCCGAAACCCGTGCGTTTCTTTGTAATAAAAAGGTCGCGACACCATGCAAACAGCTCCCTATACCCAGTATCTATGTTGATGATCCGCGCAGACGCACGGTCATCATAACACGCTCACTTACCACTATCAACAAACACAGCCCGACACATTGGATGACACGAATTCCACCGGTCAAGGTAAGCGCATCGGCACGGAATCCTTCACTAATGAGCCAATTCAGCGCAATCCCGCCCAACAACCACCAGCGCGCCGGAATCGTGGGAAACATACGCGCTACGAGCAGACACCACATCGCCGCCAGCACCGCCATGCCCGCTTCATAGAGTTGCACGGGGTGGCGCCAAGCGCCGGCCTGGGCAACGGCCCACACCCCTTGCCATGGCACCCCTACCGCCATCCCCGCCAGCCACAACCCCATAGCACCAATCGCTTGGGCGCAGAGCGTGGGCAGGGTCAGGGCATCAAGGAGTGTGGCAAGCGCAAATGGCCGCCACCAATGGTAGAGCAATAGCGCCCCAGCGGCACCAAGGAGTGCACCCGGCCAGCTAAATTCGAGGGCGCGCAGGTTGGCGAGTTGCGGCCAGATGGCAACAGAGCCAAGTACATAGCCGATGCGGCCACCCAGCCAGGCTCCAATAGCCAGCGCAAACAATACACCGTCACTGTCAATATTGGCGGTAGCAGGGATGCGCCGGGCACCCCACCACCACCACAAGCCGAGTGCCAATACGATACAAATGCCGTAGCTACTCAACCGCAACGGACCAAGGGTAATCAAAGGCATCATGGCTGACCACCAATCGTCAATATATTCGCCATATTGGTCAATACGTCAGGGGATACCGGACCGCGATAGACCAAGCGTACGATTCCAGTAGCATCCACAAACACCGTGGTTGGTAAATCGCGTGATGCCACCGCCGTCGCAAGTAGCCCTTGTGGGTCATACCATACTGGCAACGTAATCTGTTGGGAGGTAAGGAATCCTTGGGCATCGGCGGGTGATTCGCCTTGGTTGACCAATATCACATCGATTCCGCGAGTCGCGAGGCCGGGGGCAAGTGCCGCCACGACGGGGAGTTCGGCACGGCAGGGTGGGCACCAACTCGCCCACAACGTCAACACTTGCGCCCGTCCATTTGGGATGGTGGTGACCGCTGCCCCTGTGGC
>JBBAWW010000063.1:0-15358 GCA_040397035.1 Roseiflexaceae bacterium
ACCCTGCGTACCCACCAGCCTGCCGCCCTCTGTTTGACCCATTTTGGAGCGGTATTTGATGTAGAAAACCATTTGGCCGCGGTGCATCGCAACAACTGGGCCTGGGCGCATTTGATCCGCGGCTGGATAGACGCCGGGGTGGCTGACGCCGACCAAATCGGCTTGTTGCGGGCCGCCGCCACCGCCGAAATGGGTGAAGAAGCGACTCCCGACGGGATTGCCGCCTACCAAAAAGGGGCCTCGGTCGAGATGAGCTGGCAGGGCTTGACGCGCTACTGGCAACGCAAAATCGCCCCACCCGCCTAGCCCATTTTTCCATGTTCGAAAGGTTGATTATGCCCGCTACCCTGGCGCAGATTACGGCCCAAATCGCGCAACACCCCGCCCTCGTGGCCGCCCATGCCACTACTACCCCCCACCTGCATATCGCTGGGGTGCGCAAAGCGGTGGTGGCGCCGTGGCTGGCCGCCTATGCGGCCCAATCTGCCCAGCCGCTGGTGTTGGTGGTGGCCACGCCCGACGACGCCCAGCGCATCTGCGACGATGTGGCTCAATGGCTGCCCGATTACCCGGTCTACCACTTTGTGCCCAATGACGCCATCCCCTACGAGCCAATGGCGCCGGGCGTCGATACCACTGCCGCCCGGCTGCGGGCCTTGTATGCCCTGCGTGCCACCACGCCGGCGCTGATTGTCACCTCGGCGCGGGCCTTGTTGCAACCGACCCTGGCGCCGGCAGATTTGCAGGCGGCCAGTGTGACCGTCAGCCTTGGCCAACGCATCGACCCGCTCCAGCTGCTACGGCGCTGGCAAGCCTTGGGCTACCGCGTCGGCGCGGCGGTGAGCGAGCCAGGTGACCTCAATCGGCGCGGCGGGATTGTCGACATTTTTCCGTTGCACTCGCCCCAACCACTGCGCATCGAGTTTTTTGGTGACGAAATCGACAGCCTGCGCTTGTTTGACCCCGTCACCCAACGCAGTACCGACACGCTCCAGACCATCACCATCGGCCCTGCCCACGAATACGCCCACGACCGCTTGCCCGCCGTGTTGACCTGGCTCGATGCCCAAGACGTCAGCATGCTCCGCGACGAAGCCCGCCTCGAATGGCAACAATTTGTCGAGCGTCTGCGCCTCGACGAGCGCTTCGAGGGGCGCACCTTGTTGGCGCCGTTTTTTGCCGACCAGCACGTTCAGACCAGTCTGCTTGACTATTTACCCGCTAACGCGCCCTTGCTGGTGAGCGAGCCGGTGCTGGTGGTGCAAATGGCCAGCGAATACAGCTACCAGCACGAGCAACGCCGCCTGCAACATGTCCAAAACGGCGAATTGCCACCGTGGTACCCCACCGTGGTCTTGCCGTGGCGGGAATCGTTGACGCGGTCAGGTGTCGGTGCCATCATCCATTTGGCGCATGCCGACCTGGCCTTTGCCGAAATCTTGCCGGCGGCCGAGGTGCAATCCCTCCCCAGCGAGTTGTTTCGCGGCGTCGATTTGTATGGTGGCCGCCTCAAAGAATTGGTCATTGACATAAGTCAGCGCTTGGCGGCGGCCCAGCGGGTCTTTTTGGTGACGCCCCAAGCCGCCCGCTTGCACGAAATGGTGGTCGAGGCTGGCAGTGACGTCAGCAACCTGCATGTGGTACATGCGGCAATTGATGCTGGCTGGTCGTCGCCGCTGTTGGGGTTGACGATTTATAGCGACGCCGAGATTTTTGGCTGGACCCAACGCCGCACCCCCGCCAAACCCAAACGCGCCGAGCGCGACGACCGCCACACCCAAGAGCGGGCAGCGTTTTTGCGCGGGCTCCAAGCAGGCGACCATGTGGTACATATCGAGCATGGCATCGCGGTCTATGACGGCATGATTCGCCGTACCATCGACAACATCGAACGCGAATACCTCAATTTGCGCTATGCCGCCGGCGACCGCCTGTATGTGCCCGTCGACCAAGTCGACCGCGTGTCACGCTACATCGGCTCGGGTGACGCCGAGCCCAGCTTGACCCGGCTTGGCACCCAAGAATGGGAGCGTGCTAAACGCAAAGCGCGCAAATCGGTCGAAGACCTTACCGACGAGTTGTTGGCCATCTACGCCAAACGCAGCACCAGCAAAGGCCACGCCTTTGCCCCCGACAATCAGTGGCAACGCGAATTCGAAGCGGCCTTCCCCTATACCGAAACCAGCGGGCAGGTCAATGCCATTACCGATGTCAAACACGACATGGAATCTGACCGCCCCATGGATCGTTTGGTGTGTGGCGATGTGGGCTTTGGCAAAACAGAAGTGGCACTACGGGCAGCATTTAAAGCCATCCAAGATGGCAAGCAAGTGGCAGTGCTCGTCCCCACCACCGTGCTGGCCCAACAACACTACGAAACCTTTAGCCGGCGCATGGCGGCGTTCCCGTTCAACATCGAGCTGATTTCGCGCTTCCGCAACGCCAAACAACAAGCCGAAATCCTGGCTGGCACCGCCCGTGGTACCGTCGATATACTGATTGGCACCCACCGGATTTTGTCCAACGATGTCCAATTCAAAGACCTGGCCTTGTTGATTGTGGACGAAGAACAGCGCTTTGGTGTGCGCCACAAAGAGCGCCTCAAGCAACTCAAAGCGGGTATCGACGTGCTAACCTTGACGGCCACGCCCATCCCGCGCACCTTGCATATGTCGTTGGCGGGGATTCGCGATTTGAGTGTCATCGAAACACCCCCCGAAGATCGCATGCCCGTCAAAACCTACCTCATCCAGCGTGACGAACGCCAAATCAAAGACGCCATCGAGCGCGAGCTCGAACGTGACGGCCAAGTTTATGTGGTGCACAATCGCGTGCAATCGATTTATCATCTCGCCGATGTGGTGCAACGCCTCGTGCCCCACGCCAAAATCAGTGTCGGCCATGGCCAATTGGGTGAGCATCAACTCGAACGGGTCATGCTCGATTTTTATACCGGCAAAACCAATGTATTGATTTGTACCACCATCATCGAAAACGGCCTCGATGTGCCGTCGGCCAATACCATTATCATCGACGATGCGCCCTTTTATGGCTTGGCACAGCTCTATCAGCTCCGTGGCCGGGTCGGGCGTAGCTCGCAACGGGCCTACTGCTACCTATGTATTCCTCCCGGCCGCCCATTGACCGTCGAGGCTCACGAGCGCCTGCAAGCCATCCAAGAGGCGACGGAATTAGGGGCGGGGTTCCGCATCGCCATGCGCGACCTCGAGATTCGTGGCGCTGGCAATGTGCTGGGTGCCGAACAAAGTGGCCAAATCGCAGCCGTGGGCTTTGACCTCTACTCACGCCTGCTCGAGCAAGCCGTGCGCGCCATGAAGCTGCGCTTCGACCAACAACAAGCCACACCGGCTGTAGCGACGTCGACGCCTGCACCTGCGCCGACCGCCAAGCCCACCCCGGCGCCTGCGCATTTGCAACGCCACATCAAGGTCGACGAAAAGGTGTTGGTGACGCCTTTGGTGACCGTTGATATCCCCTTGAACGCCTTTTTGCCCGTCGACTACATCCCCGACGACCAAGTGCGCTTGTCGACCTACCAGCATATGGCCGAAGCCCAGACGGTGGCGGCGGTACGCGGCTTGCGCCAAATGCTCCGTGACCGCTTTGGCCGCCCACCCGACCCCGTCGAAAATCTGCTGACGTGGTTACACATCAAATGCCTGGCCCTCCAAGTGGGCGTGCCGTCAGTAGTGGCCTCGGAGCAAGAATACATCATCCGTTTGCCCGACGGCAATGAGGCAGTGCGAGCGCGATTGCAACGACGCTATTTGCGCGACCGCATCGTCAAAATCGGCCCGCAGTTTGTGCGCTTTACCCGCCAAGCCGTGGGTACGGCCTGGCTGGAATATATCATCGCCGTGCTCGAAACGATGCAGGTCGGCTAAGCGGATACAGTCCCTCAGTAATCGCAACCAGAAAGGCTACTACCATGCCAAACGTGTATGTCACCGACTACACCTACACCCATCTCGATTACGAACGGGCGATTTTGGAGCCACTGGGGTGCACCGTGATTGGCCGCCAATGTCGTACCGCCGCCGATGTCATCGCCCAGTGTGGTGATGCGGTGGCCTTACTCAATCAATATGCCCCTATCACCCGCGCGGTTTTTGCCGCCTTGCCCAATCTCAAAATGGTGGTGCGCTATGGGGTCGGTTATGACAGTGTGGATGTGGCGGCGGCAACGGAACATGGCGTGATGGTGGTCAATGTGCCCGATTACGGCGTCCAAGAAGTGGCCGACCACACCTTGGCGTTGTTGCTGGCGATGGTGCGCAAAATCCCGGCCATCGTCAACAACGTCACTGCCGGGCGCTGGAACGACAATACCTTTCATCCCATCATGGGTTTGGCCGCCAAAAAAGTGGGCTTGCTGGGCTTTGGCAATATCGCCAAAGAAGTCGCCAAGCGCGCCCAGGCCTTCAATATGCAGGTGCAGGCCTATGATCCCTATGTGGCGGCGGAGGTGTTTGCGACGCACCAGGTGACCGGTGTATCTGCCGAGACGGTATTTGCCAGCAGTGACATCATCTGTGTGCATTTGCCGCTCAACGATCAGACCCGGCATTTTGTGGGGGCGACCACGTTGGCGCAAATGAAAAAAACTGCTTACCTGATCAACACGGCTCGGGGCGGGGTGGTGCATAGCGCTGACCTTGCGGTCGCCTTGCAGGCCGGCCAAATTGCGGGTGCCGCTTTGGATGTGCTCGACGTCGAACCGATGCCGGCCGATCATCCCTTGCGCAACGCTCCCAATTGTCTGCTCACCTGCCATATTGCTTGGTATTCTGAGGCTTCTTTGGTGCGCTTACAGCAGTTTGCTGCGCTTGAGATCGCGCGTATGCTCCAAGGCGAATCGCCTCGGTCGGTGGTGAATCGTCCGAAGAAGTAGAGCCGCAGCCTGCGGTCTAAGCAGAGAGGCAGCAGGCTGCGGTCTGTACGTTTATTGATTGGTAAATAAATACGACGTATACGCCACCGCTTCGCGAATCATATACAGCCATTCTTCGAGGGGGCGTCGCGAGATGGGTGAGGTGGTGGTGGGGGATGGATACGCGGTAAATCCCAAGTCACCCGCCATTTTGAGTGAGCGCAACATGTGGAATGGGTCACTGACGAGCAATACGCTTTGAATATTGCTAGCTTGGGCAAGGGTTGCCGCTGCTTTGAGGCTCTGATATGTCGAGCGCCCGTTGGTTTCTAGTAGGATGGCGGTAGCAGGTACACCGCGTTCTTCGAGGTAACTGGCCCCGGCGGCGGCTTCCGACATGTTATCGCCGTTGCCGGTGCCACCAGTGACGATGATGGTGGCGACGGTTTTTTGTTGATACAAGGCCAAGGCATGGTTGAGGCGGGCTTTGAGCACGGGTGAGGGATTGCCTCCCCACACCGCTGCCCCTAGCACAATCGCTGCATCAGACGTTTGGGTATGGTCGTGCTGGCTTTGCCGGAGCACAAAGTAGGTCACAATACCGATGTAGATACAGCCCACCATAAAAACCCATAGCAAGGTGCGTACCATATGCCCAAACAATCCCCGCGAGCTTGTGTGTAGTGTTGGTGAAGTATGTGAAGATTGTGTCATGGTGCGCGCCTTTTGAGAACAAAAATTGTCTAGATAGCGTTATTATACTGTAGTCATTTGCAATGATGGAATTTCGTTTTTTGGAGTACAGATAGTATGAATCGCATTTCAATTGCGCCGGTCTGGCGCTGGCCATTGGCCACCCTCGTGTTATTGCTGGTGGCCGCCAATCATATCGTGTCCGCCCGCCTCATGGGTGTGGCATTGCTGGTGGTGGGCATCGGGCATGCCGTCGTCATCATCCAGCGCCTGCGTCAACAACAACGTATTGGTACCGTCACCTATTGGCGGGGTGTGCGCTACGAAACACCCGCCCGCGGCGGTTTTCAATGGCGTGACCTGCGCGACCAAGGGCTATTCATCGCCAGCGCCGCTATTGCTATTTTGATTGGACTGGCCTTATTGTAAGGCGATGGTATAGGCGGCTGCGGCGGCGCTGACTCGACTCTGCCAGGTGTGCTGCAGGGCGCTGTGATAGGCCGCCTGTTGCATCGCCTGCCAGTGCTGCTGGTCGGCCATCAGCCCGAGCACCGCATCAGCCAGCGCCTGGGGTTGGCGGGGGGGCGTGAGGATGCCGTTGCTGCCGGTCTGCACAAACGTGCGCATTTCACCTACGTCATTGCCCACCACCGGCAAGCCGGCCGCCAGTAATTCCAGCAGTTTGGCTGAGCAACGGGCCCGGTTGATCAACGTATCGTCGACGGGTACCAGCGCCACCCCTGCCTGGGCTAGCACCGCCGGGATATCGCGGGGTTGCATCCAACCACGGATGTCGATATGGGCACCAATCCCCGCAGCGTGCGCCAATGCTTGTAATTGGCGCTCCTCGCCCTGCTCGCCGCTACCAATCACCGTGAGTTGGATGTCGGGGCGGGCGCTGACGATGTGGCGCATGGTGGTGATGAGGTCGCCGAGGCGAAACTCCCAAAAGCGCGTGTACAACAACAGCCGCGCCGGTGTGCGTACAGCGGGAGCCGGCGTCTGGCCGAGATCAGCCGCATTGGGTAAATAAAACACCCGCGCGCTGGCCACGCCTTGGGCCCATACCAGCCCTTCGAGGGTGCGGCTGGCTACCGTCACACTTTGAGCGATTTGGGGCAAGTGCCCTTCTTGCCAATCAAACAAGGCTTTGGCGCTGGCTGGGTAGGCCAACTGGTCATTCCAGCCACCGCGCCCCTCGCGGTCATCACAATCGACCACCAGTGGGATGCGTGGTGCCACGATGCGTCCGTAGTGGGCGGCGAGGCCTGCCTGCCCTTTGGGTTTGAACAGATGGATCAGGTCTGGGGTGGTGGTCATGGCACCCCGCCACAACGCCAGACTTTGCTGGGCGACACCTGCCACACTGGGCCACGTGGGGGCCAGTGTGTGCGTGACGGGGACAATACCATGCACGACGGTGGTGCCGGCGTCTTGGGGGTTGTGGATGGGGGGCGCGATGATGTGCACCGTATGGCCTGCCCGCACCAAGGCGTTGGCTAGGGGCAGCATACGGGCCAAAAGAGTGCCCTTCGGTGTAATACCGAAGGGCGCAAGCATAGCGATGCGAAGTGATTGCATGACCGTCCTAGAGGCGTGAGCGTGGGTCGAGCGCATCGCGCAAGCCATCACCCATGAAGTTGATGCTGAGTACGGTAATAAAAATCAAGGCGGCCGGAATCATTGGTAAGTGGGGGGCAATCTGCAAGTATTGACTGCCGTCTGTCACCAACCGACCCCAGGTGGGGGTGTCAGGTGGGAATCCGATACCAAGGAACGACAGCGTCGATTCGCTCAAAATTGCACTACCGATTTCGAGGGTGGCAGCCACAATAATTGGGCTGAGTGCATTGGGCAAGATATGCCGAAACATAATACCGCTCTGCTTGACACCCAAACAAATTGCAGCTTCCACGAATTCTTTTTGCTTGAGCGAAATAAACGATGCCCGTACCACCCGGGCCGTCTGCATCCAGGCCAGTACGCCTACCATCGTTACGACAATGATAAACATCCCCAATTCAAGCCCAAATACCGCAGTGACCGAGTCACGAAACAGGTATACCGTCAACAGCAATAGCGGTAATGTGGGTAAGGACAAAAACAAATTGGTGATGAAGCTGAGTACTTCATCGACATAGCCACCCAAATACCCCGATACCGCACCGATAATCGACCCCAGTGATACTGCGATTAACATCGCAGTCACGCCGACTGCCAACGAAATACGCCCGCCATAGAGGGCCCGGGCCAACAAATCACGCCCGAGATCGTCAGAACCAAATGGGTGCTCGGGAATTGGGTTACTCATCGTGTAGGCAAAGTCAAGCGCATCACGGTCAACAGTCCAAAAAGTTGGACCGACGAGTACCGTAATAATCAAAAACACAATGATAAACAGCCCCATCATGGCTAATTTGTGTTTGCGAAAACGACGCCATGCATCACCCCAAAGGGTGCGTGGCGCTTTACTATTATTGGCTTCGGCTAATGCGTTGATGGCATCGCTTATTGGGACATTTGTTGCCATAATCAATACCTTATGCTAGTAGGATTATCCGGCTACGAATATTTGACCCGTGGATCGAGTATTCCGTAGAGAATGTCGGCAATTAAATTGAAAATGACCACCAAAATCGAAAAAATGAATGCCAACGCCATGACAACAGGGGTATCGGAGTTTTGAATGGACGTGACGAGTAACTGACCTAATCCGTTCACACGGAAGAGATTTTCGGTAATGATGGCACCCGCAAAAATTCCCGGAATCCCAAGTGCAATCAATGTAATTACCGGAATGACACTGTTAATCACGACATGCCGGATAATCACGGTATTGTCTTTGAGTCCTTTGGCGCGTGCGGTGCGTACATAGTCGAGTGGCAAATTGTCGAGCATCGACGAACGCATGAAACGCGTTAGTGAGGCAGTTTGCTGTACGACTAATACAGAAATAGGCATGATCATTTGTTTGATCATCTGCCACAATGACGCTGCACTATTTAGCTCAATTGTCGAACTAAATACCAGCGGGAACCATTGGAGGTTAATAGCAAATATGAGCATAAATGACAAACCCGTAAAGAACGACGGCAATGAGCCACCCACAAATGCTAACAGGGTAGCTAACTGGTCAAAAAACGAATATTGTTTGACCGCCGATATGATCCCAATGGGTATGGCAATAATGACCGCAATTAAATACGCAATCCCGACCACTTGCAGTGTCTGTGGGACGCGTTGGAATACAATGTCGATGACGGGTGATTTCGTCGAAAACGAGAAACCCCAGTCGCCTTGAGTCATCGAAGAAATCCACTTCACATAGCGGATATACCATGGTTTATCAAGCCCAAATGATTCACGGATCCGCTGACGCGTTTCCATTGGAATGGCTGGATTGAGTGCGAATTGCGAAAGCGGGTCACCTGGTGCGAGTGCAAGCACCGCAAAAATAATCATGCTAATCAACATTAATGTTGGAATAGCAACAAGTATTCTACGAACAATGTATTGGGTCATGGAGTGGCCCTCCACGTAACTAAATATGAAAGAAAAAAGGGGGGGGAGATGAGAAGATGCGGAGGTTGGCAATTGCCAACCTCCGCAGAGGATTAGACTACTTCGTCCACGCGTGGATGTTCCAAAGACCTGAGTCAAAGGTGTTGTGGGTTGGCCCATTCAAACCAATGATTTTGGCGTTTGGCGTACGACGATTGATCAACGGAATGACGGCAACATCGTTGATGAGGAAGTCATTCAAAGCAATGGCCATTTCGGTGCGCTTTGCAGGATCGATTTCTTTTGCATAGTCGGCAAACAATGCATCATAATCCTTGTTGCAGTAGCGGGCATCGTTGCCTTGATTCCAGCTGCCTTCGGCTTGGTTCATTTTGTCACAGGTCCAACCTTCGAGGTAGGGCTGTGAGTCGAGGCCTGAAGGACCGTTGGTGTACATTTGGATGTCGACGAACATCTTGTTCAAGGTGTCGTCGTTACCCGGGTCACCGGAGAAGAAGACGCCGGCGTCAACAGCCTTGAGGTTGACGGCAATACCAACTTCAGCCAAATTGGCTTTGATGATGGCTTGCTCGCCTTGGCGAAGGGTGTTGATTGAGGTTTGGAAGTACAAGGTCATTGCCTTGCCGTCCTTGGTGCGTGCACCGCCCTCATCCTTCCAACCGGCTTCGTCAAGCAACTTCTTGGCGCCTTCGACGTCGCGCTCACAGGTGGTGTTGGGCGAATCAACAGCGGTTGGTACAACCAAGATGTTACAATTGGCGACACCGGTAGGACCATAGAGCTGCTCAGCAATAGCTTTGCGGTCGATGGCTTTGTTGATGGCCTGACGAACCTTGAGGTCGGTCAAGAAGGGGTGGGGCTCGCTGGGCTCTGAGCGCTTGGCACCCAAAGCGGAATCAGGATTGGCAAAGTTGACGACGATACGCTCGACGCCGAATGAACCACCAGCAACGGCTTCACACTTGCCAGCGGCAAGAATGGGCTCGAGGGCGGCCTTTGGTACTTGCAAGTTCCAGCTGTAGTCGACTTCGCCGGTTTCACAAACGGCACGAGCAGCTGAAGCGGCGTCACCGCCACCCTTGATTTCGACGGTGTCGAAATAGGTGTTGGCAGCATCGCGGTATGCAGGGTTCTTGACATATACGACCACATCGCCTGGTTTGAATTCCTTCAACATGTAGGCGTTGGTGCCGATTGGTGCCAAGTTGGCAGCTTGACAGGCGGCATCAGTCATTGAGACTTCGCCGACACACTTTTCAAACTGCTTCTTTTGGATGACTTGACCCGAGTAGCTTACGAACGCAACATACGGATCGGGGTTGGCGGCCTTCCACGTGATTTTGACGGTGTTGGCATCGACGGCTTCGATGTTGGCAATACCGGTGAAGTTCGACGCGGTGGTGGCAGGCGTCTTTTCGTTTGACGCATACTGCCACGTGAAGATAACGTCATCAGCGGTGAAATCACTGCCGTCTGACCACTTCACACCCTTTTTGAGCTTCCAAGTGACGCTCATGCTGTCTGCAGCAACGCCACCGTTTGCCAAGGTTGGGATTTCTTCGGCCAAGTAAGGAACCAATTCGTCCTTCTCATTGTAGCGAGCAAGTGGCTCAAGGATGACACCAGCGGCATCAAAGTCCTTGGTACCTGATGACAAGTGAGGGTTCAGAATGGTAGGAGCTTGCCAGTAAAGGATGTTGAGGGTCGAATCCTTTTCGGCGACAGGTTCGGCGGTGGCTTCAGGAACAGCAGTGGGCTCGGCTGGAGCGGCGGTCGGTTCGGCGGCGGCTGCGGTTGGTTCAGCGGCAGCAGTGGGCTCGGCAGCAGGAGCTGCACCACCACAGGCCACGAGCAACGGCAACAACAGGGCAGCTGCCAAAAGGGCTGCACTGCGCTTCCATGAAGAAGCAATTTGCATGGTGTTCTGATCCTTTCGAAGAGAACGGAAATCTGATACATACACACAACCATATTGTCAAATCCATTGGAATGCATCAAACAATTGATTATTAAATGTATGTGATGAGTATTCTAGTAGATTTATCAGCTTTCGTCAATGCAAAAAATGTTTGTTTTGTGGTGATACATGCACAAATTTCCCCTCGGCTACTTGGTTGTTTTCACCGAGAGGCAACATATCGCTTAATTTCCACTTATATCGACAGCGACTTCACAGTTACCGACTAGTTAGATTGGTCACTCAGTCCTGCTATATCACCGTAAACACCGCAATCTGCAATAGGTATTTGCCTATATATGAGAAGCGCTCAATGGGTATGACAAATAAATGATGGCGGTTGGGAAAATCCCCAACCACCATCATTTATTCGTCTCAATGTGACGCCTGTTGTGCGGCAAATAATTGTTTGGCGCCAACGTTTCGGTGGCTGTTTTGACCGAATGACGGTATACGCCTTAATTCCCACTCACATCGACGGCAATTTCACGATTGCCCACTGGTTGAATCGGGCGATCAGTGCCATCATAGGCCGCCGTAAACGCCGCAATCTGACGCGCACTGAGTTGTACCACGTCTTGCATCAATACCCAATGCACCCCTTCAGAACAAGGCGGCGTGGTCAGACTACCGGCGTATTGATACGTCAACGTACTCGTTGGCAATAATTGCCCCCAATCAAGGGTTGCAGTTCCATCAGTGCCTTTGACGGTACCGAGTGACTGCACAAATGGCTCCCAGGCTGCGCTGTCACTACTACCTTCGTCGAGCATGACTCCTACCACTGCCAGTTTGCCATCGCTGTTTTTGTGCACAAAATGCGCCTCGATAGCGAATTTTTTGCCGTCAATGGCATGCTCACTCGGTGCATGAAAATGCATCTGGGCCAGGGTGAATACCTGACCATCAAGGGTAATCGTATTGCCATCCGCTGCCACTGCTTGGATGGTATGGCCATTGTTGGTGATACCCACAGCGCCATTTTGATAGCCAAACACCGGGTCGACAATGTCTTTCTTGACCGGGTTCGTGATGTCGATGGGGGTCTGGGCACTACCATCACTACACAACGTATAAGCTGGGTCGAGTTTCCCCCAATTCTCCGGACCTTCTTCGCCTTCGTACGTCCAATGCGCCGTAGCTGGTTTGGTACTGGTGGGCGTCGATTGAGCCACATATTGGGTATAGCCATACCCAAGTGCTGCAAGCATACCAACGACAACCAAGCCCCCAATAACAATACGTGATGTAGCCATGTGATGAAATTTCTCCTTATTTGCGTGGTGTAGGACAGTTTTTTGCTACACATCCACAATAATATAAAATTTACCATGCATATGCAATAGATACATTAAAAAACTAATAATTGGCAAATAATAATCGTCTGCCTCATTACTGCGCCGTTGGCATGCCATCACAGGGTATAATGCACGATAGAACGCTATACCAAATGAAGTGGACTGTTATGCAACAACTAGCCCAACTTGTGACCGCCCTCCGGGCAATTGTCGGTCACGATGGCGTAATTGACGGCGCAGCCGCATTGCTTACCTATGAAGCCGACGGCTGTGTGATGGATTTGCATGCCCCCAACCTTGTCGTCCTCCCCCGTTCGAGTAGCCAAACTGCCGCAGTGGTCAAGCTCGCCGTGGCTGCCGGTGTACCCGTCGTCGCCCGTGGTGCCGGTACCGGCTTGTCGGGTGGTGCCACCCCCATCCATGGTGGGATTGTGATTGCCACTACCCGCATGGACAAGGTCCTCGAGGTCGATACCCGCAACAAACGGACCCTCGTGCAACCCGGTGTGATTAACTGGGAATTGTCGCAACACCTCGCCAACTACGGCTATGCCTTTATGCCTGATCCTTCGAGCCAAAAAGCCTGCACCCTCGGTGGTAATATCGCCAACAACAGTGGTGGCCCGCACTGCCTCAAGTACGGCATGACTACCAATCATGTACTGGCCTTACGTACTGTGCTCCCCAATGGCGAACTGATTTGGACGGGTAATGGCAGTGTCGATACCGTCGGCTATGATTTGGCGGGGGTGATGACTGGCTCCGAAGGGATGTTTGGCATCGTCACCGAAGCCTGGGTGCGTATGACCCGCTTGCCCGAATCGTTGCGGGTGGTGCTGGCACTCTTCCCCGATATTCCCTCTGCCTCACAAACCGTCTCGACTATCATCGCCCGTGGTCTGCTTCCCGCCGCCCTCGAAATGATGGACAAACTGGCCATCAAAGCGGTCAACGGCATGTATAAACTAGGACTCCCCGAAAGTGCGGGTGCGGCCCTGCTCATCGAAATCGACGGCGTCGATGAAGGACTCGATGATTTGTTGCGCGATGTGACCCAGATTTGTCGTGACCACGGCGCCATCGAAGTCCGCCCCGCCACCACACCGGCCGAGCAAGCCCAGGTCTGGGCCGCCCGCAAAAACGCTTTTGGTGCCATGGGCCGCTTGTCACCTAGCTATTATTTGGTGGATACGGTGGTGCCTCGCACCAAGTTGCCGACTATTTTGGCGCATGTCGGCGATGTATCACGTGATTTCCACCTACCCATCGCCAACGTGTTCCATGCCGGTGACGGCAATTTGCATCCGCTGATTTTGTTTGATCGCCGTGACCGGTCCCAACTCGAGCGCGCCCTCGGTGCCGCCACCGAAATCCTCAAAGAATCGGTGCGCCTCGGTGGCGTGGTGAGTGGCGAACATGGTATTGGCGTCGAAAAACGCGACTACATGGATATTTTGTTTACTACGGCTGATTTGGCAGCCATGGCCGGATTACGCCGCTCGTTTGACCCCCGTGAATTGTTCAATCCCGGCAAGGTGTTCCCTGCCAGCAAAGGGTGTGGCGAGCTGGCCGAGCTCCGCCAACATGCCATTGCCGCCAACGAAATCGGTGAAGTGCCGGCTGGCACGTGGCTGTAGTTTTTAATCGATAAATCAGGCCTGAAAAGGATTTGTGATGTCAGATATTATTGCGTTAATTTCTACTGATGATGCGTTGTGTCATGCCTATACCGTACATGGAGTAGTGCCGGCACGGGTAGCGATGCCGCAGACGAGTGCCGATGTATCGGCGCTGGTGCATCATGCTGGGCAACACGGGTGGCAGGTCGTGGCATGGGGTGGTGGTACCCAGCAATTGATTGGGGCACCTCCCACGGGTGTTGAGTTGGTGATTGTCACGACGGCACTGAATCGGGTATTGCAACACGAGCCCAATGATTTGACGATTTCGGTCGAAGCGGGCATGACGATGGGTGCGTTGCGCGTCTATCTGGCCCAACACGGCCAAATGTTGCCCGTTGATCCGGCCTTGCCCGACCAAACCACGATTGGGGGCATGATTGCCACTGCCGCCGATGGTCCGCGGCGCGCCAATTATGGAATTTTGCGCGACATGATGATTGGGATTGGCGTGGTCGAAGTCAATGGGCAGCCCTCACGCGCCGGCGGGATGGTGGTCAAAAATGTTAGCGGTTTCGACATGATGAAACTCTATCACGGCAGTTTTGGCACATTGGCAGTGATTGTATCGGCCAATTTCAAGCTTATCCCGATTCCGCCAGTCACCGCCACGGTGATTGCCTCATTTGCGCAATCAGACCAGGCGATTGATTACATTACTGATGTGATGGCGTCACAACTCACCCCGGTGACCTGTGAATTACTCGATGCCACCCTGTTGCAACGGATTGGTGTGACTGGGGCGTGGGGCGTGGCGTTGGCCTGCGAAGGGCCCCAAGCGGCGGTAGACCGGCACATGACCGAACTCCCGCAACGCGCCCAAATTCACGCCGGTGCCCCCACGCTTTTTTATCATGAAACGCATACCCAATGCTGGCAAATCATTGCCGATGCCTCGGCCGTCGCCCAGCTCGCCACTGGCGAATTAGTGCTGCGCTGGGCCACCTTGCCGGCGTTTGTGGGGGAACTCGTGCAGCGGATTGCTGATTTGGGGCAGTCGTTGGGAGGCAATCCACAGATTCATGCCCGGGCGAGTATCGGCGTGGGGTATGTGCGCGTGACGGGACTCGATGCCAATGCCCAAAATCAATGGTTCGCGGCATTGCCCGAAGCGGTATGGGTGGCAACGAGTGCCAATAACCTCGCCACGTATTGGCATGCTCCAGTGGGTGGGCTTGATGTGATGGTCCGGATTCGTGATGAGTTTGACCCGCAACGGCGCTTCAATCCGGGGCGATTTGTGGTCTGATTACGCACAAGAAATCGATATGTGTGCTGGAATATATACCGTGATTGCGTTGAATCGCAATCACGGTAT
>JBBAWW010000063.1:15458-17052 GCA_040397035.1 Roseiflexaceae bacterium
CGCCAAAGTCTAAATCACTCTTACTATCCGCAGAAAGGGTGAATTGGCTGATTTTGACGACACTGCCATTGCCGTAGGCGCTGATGGTAAAGGTATTGGTGCCGGTATGTTGGATTTGCAAGGTGACGGTGATGCCGGCGGGAATGGTAAATACTGGCTGGCCATGGGTGTCCCACACCGATGGTGCCCCTTTGAAAACGGTGACACTGGCACCAGCGATTTCGTTGATTAATATGCCATCCACATATCCCAACCGTTTGCCATCAGGGGTGACAAACACGGTCGTAGCAGCTGGTTGTGTAACAGCCGCCCCCGTACTGGCAATCATGAAGGTGCGATTGCCTTTGGGTGCGGCTGGGGTCGTCGCATCACAAAAATCACAATTTTGGACTTCGAGGCGGGGCTGGGATGGGGTTATTTCGAGCGAATTACTCTCGGCGTCACCTTCGTATAGTGCGCTTGGGTCATTGGGGTCATCTGAGGCTGCGTAGGACCATTTTTCGCTGGTCAAATCGACGGTAATCGTGCGTAATGCTTGGGGGTAGTTGTTGTCGTAGATGTTGAGCCCTACCACATTGTTGCCCAAATCAGTAATTGATACGGGGGTCACGGCGTGGCCACCGCTCATGTCGCGCATATAAATTCCCACCGTATAAAAAACAGTGGCGTTTTGGCCTTGA
Source organism: Roseiflexaceae bacterium (assembly GCA_040397035.1). GTDB lineage: Bacteria > Chloroflexota > Chloroflexia > Chloroflexales > Roseiflexaceae > UBA965. Next base: position 16,139 of record JBBAWW010000063.1, read on the forward strand.
CGGAATGAATCGGCGAGAAGTTTGATGAGCTGGCTCGGTTTGGCATGAACAACGTTGGTGTAGGTAGGCATGGTGCGTTGGGTGGCCCACCAATAGGCGATTTCTGATTGGAGGCGTTGATTGGCGTTGAGGGATAATTTGTCGGCTTGGGTGCCACCAAATGTACTGGGTTGTAATAAGCGATGGTACAAATGCAGACTAGCGACAGCCATTCCCTCGCAATGCCCATTGTCCATCGCCGCGTTGACATCGTTCATCCATTGCAATACTGGTGGCGTGACGGTACAGTCGTTGTTGGTGATACGGATGCAAGCTTTGTCGCCAAACAAGCGGCGCATGTCGTTGGCGTTGAGATTGACAATGTCGGGGGCGCTGGTGTAATTTTCAAACGCAAAGCCATCAGTTTTGACGTTAAATCCACTGTCTGACACGACGTCTGCGGCGTTGATGGGGAAAATAGTCATGCTACACGCGGTAAGCACTGTACTCATCAACAACATGATGCATAAAAAAATGTGTGATGTAGCGAATCGTGACATAGATAAACTCGTTAAAAACAGCTAAGTTGTAATGATTATAGCAATATTTTTACAAAACAAAACCCCCCTCGTCATTGCTTGGTACCACAGATAGCGTGCAATGATAAGAGGGGATGTCACCGTATCCTCTGCGTGCCGTGTGCGCGCCAGACGAAGTCGGAAGTGAATAAGGTGCGATTGCATCGCACCTTATTCGCGGCCTACATTCCAGCGTAAATAGGCATCGATAAAGGGGTCAAGTCCCCCATCGAGGACGGCTTGAACATTGCTGGTTTCGTGGTCGGTGCGATGATCTTTGACCAAGGTGTAAGGATGCAAATAAAAACTGCGCATCTGACTACCAAAATCGGCTTTTTGGAAGGCGCCTTTGAGGCG
>JBBAWW010000063.1:17152-18470 GCA_040397035.1 Roseiflexaceae bacterium
TCGGGGATGACTTCGATGAGGGCAAACGAGGTTTGGCGGGTGTTGGCCGAATTAAACGGTGACAACCGGATGAGGCGATGGACGCCTGCTTCAGCTTTGCAGAGGCCATAGGCATAATCACCACGGATTTCGAGAGTGGCGCTTTTGATGCCAGCTTCTTCGCCCATGGTTTGGTCAACCAGATTGCATTTGAAGCCTTTGGATTCGGCCCAGCGCGTGTAAGTGCGCAACAACATTTCGGCCCAATCGGCGGCATCGGTGCCACCCATGCCCGCTTTAATCGCGAGAAAGGCGTCGCGGTCGTCGTAGCGTCCACTGAGGAGCACTTCGATTTCGAGTTTGTCGACATCACTGAGCAGGCGCGCATATTCGCTCATAATTTCGTCGTTGAGTGAATCATCGGCGAGGCTGAGGAATTCGCTCAGGGTCGCAAAGCGGGTGTGCACGTCGTCCCAGCGGGCTATTTCGGCTTTGAGACGGGTCAGGCGTTGCATGATTTGTTGGGCGTTGCTGGGATTGTTCCACAAATCAGGGTCGGTGGCTTGTTGTTCGAGTGCGGCAATCGATTGTTGGCGTGTATCCCAGTCAAAGACGCCCACGGACGCTCTCAAAGCGCGCCCGTAGGGATTCCAATTCTGTTGATGTGATGGTCATAACACCCTTTTTGGGGTTGAGTGACGTCAGTCCGCCACCCAACCAAGCGAGACAATTGTGTTTAGTGTAACACGCCAGCGAGGGCGGTGATTTTTGGCATCAGGGCGGCAAAGTTGTCGAGGGTCAGTGATTGGGGGCCATCCGAGGTGGCTTTGTCGGGGTCGGGGTGGACTTCGATCATCAAGCCATCGGCACCGGCTGCCAAGCCGGCCAGTGCCATTGGGGCCACCAAATACCATTTGCCGGTGCCGTGGGAGGGGTCGACGATGATGGGCAGGTGGGTGCGTTTTTTGGCGAGGGCGACGGCATTGAGGTCGAGGGTATTGCGGGTGGCGGTTTCGAAGGTGCGAATACCCCGCTCACACAAAATCACGTTGTGGTTGCCTTGGTTCATGATGTATTCGGCCGACAGCATCCACTCTTCGAAAGTGGCAGACAAACCTCGTTTGAGCAATACGGGGCGCTGTGAGCGGCCCACTTCTTCGAGGAGCTGGTAGTTTTGCATGTTGCGGGCGCCGATTTGGAGCAGGTCGGCGTATTCGGCTACCAAGGCGACGTCGGTGGGGGTCATGACTTCGGTGACGATGGGCAAGCCGGTTTCAGTACGGGCTTTGGCCATCAACTTGAGGGCGGCCTCACCCATACCCCGGAAGCTATAGGGCGA
>JBBAWW010000063.1:18570-19664 GCA_040397035.1 Roseiflexaceae bacterium
GCGATACGGGCTAGTACGGCGTCGAGGTCTTCTTTGGGGGTGGCGTTTTGCATGATAACAACCATGAGTGAACTCCTTGTATAAGCAAATAAACTACTTGTTCTTTGCACGATCAGGGCGGAGGACGGCGGCACCAGCGAGGTAGACATGGGTGATGTCGGCTTGGGCGAGGCTGGTGTTCCAGTGAATGATGAGGCGAATGCACGATTGCAGACTGCCGGGAATGTTCATTTCGTGGGTACACATCAAGGCGGTGTCGGTCCAGCCGATTTGCCGGGCGGCCACGGCGGGGAATTCGGCATATAAATCTGCCGTAGTGGTAAACCAGACACTCGCGACATCGGCGGCAACGATTCCGTTGGCAGCAATCACTGCCTGCAAGAGTTCGGTGGTGGCCGCCAAAATAGCGTCGCGCGTATTGGTGCTACACGTAATGGCCCCACGTACGCCGCGACAGGCAATGGTCATATAAAGCTCCCTTCTTGGTTCTTCTTGGATCGAGTGAATGCGCTATTGTGGTATCTGACCATGAAATCCCAAAACAAAACCGGCGGAGGCTGGTGCCTCTCGCCGGTATTCACGTTGGTATCGTGGGGTTCTCATGGCGAAGAGACCGGTCTCAGTTGTGAGCCGGTAAAGTAATACCCATAATAGTTGTTGCACAGTTGCAAACGGCGTGTCATGTCTATTACCTTTGCCAAAGGACATTGCCCTATGCTACACCGAATTGTTGGTTTCGTCAAGGTGTCGGCACTGATGAGTTGCATTTATGTTACTGCTATGCTACAATTTAACACGTTGTTCGGGCGATTAGCTCAGTTGGTCAGAGCGCATCCTTCACACGGATGAGGTCGGTGGTTCGAGCCCACTATCGCCCACCATGTACCACCCCTGTTGGGGTGGTTTTTTTGTGCCAATAGCCGGTTTGATGTAATCCTATTGCATGTGCGAAAAATTGTATGGTTTTTACCTAAAATTCGTACAAATTTGTATTTTATGTATGTGTGCAATTCTCAAAAAAGAAGTAAAATACTACTACATGCAATACCTACGCCAATCTAGGCGGCTCGTTAGTTGTGGGGCGGTGCATTGAT
>JBBAWW010000064.1:0-19211 GCA_040397035.1 Roseiflexaceae bacterium
CGCATCACTTTGTGCGTTGAGTGTGTCAAATCACCGCTAGACTAGCAATCAGGGTAATCAACGTATATTTTTTACGTATATGTGGGGATTATGCATAAATCTACACTACAGCTTATTATGCAATTGCGCCAATTCTCGCATCAATTGGAACAACTCGTAGCATACTTACCGTATACTACGCTCGCCCATATTTGTATGCATCCCAAAATGAGTATTGCGCAACATGTGCATCATCTGGCGGATGCCCATATGACAATCTATATTCATAGCCGGCTAATTTACACGGAAAATAAACCACCTTTAAAACCATACGATGAAGTTGCGTAGTTACAATGTAATGATAGTTCGAGCACCGATATCACAGCGTCGCTAGCCATATTGCATGGTACACATGCACGAATGGCGGATTTTTTTAGTACCCTGACTTATAGTGATTGGGAACGAGCCGGGAATCACCCGGTCAATGGCTACATCACGTTGCATAACCAATTAGAATTATTAGTTGCACATGGACAAACGCATCTCGATCAAATCACCACACAGATTAATGACCTGTCCCTGCAATTGTCCGTCAATAACGGATTGCAGGAATAGGTCATAGCAGGCGGATTACGGAGTACAACCTGACGTCAAAAGTTTTTGAATATTCGCTGAATCAGTTGCTGCACCTGCCACGGGATTCATGGCGACTTGCGTGATGCGCCACCCAAGTTGATCAAATGGTTGCACATTCACATGCCGCAACGTATACGTGCCACAGAGTACTTGTACTGAACCATCGGCTTGGGTTGTCACACTGACGGTCGGTACGGTGGCGTACGTTGATCCCATCGCACCCTCTTGTTGCACCGTACCCGTCGTCATCACTGCTCCCTGCAGAGGAGCCAAGCTTTGTACAAATTCGGCATATGGTAATTGACTATCGCTGCCATTGTTAAACCACAGCGTATACGCCATACCAAATTTCAGATTATTGATGGCGGCATAATAGCTGTTCAATAGCTGTACCGGGTCGCTGTCGTCACTACTCGTTGGTGCAGCGACTTCAGCAATTGTGGTGTCAGTAATCAGATTATTTTGCACGGTATATGTGCCTGCAAAATATCGCACCTTTTGGTCACCATTGGCTTGATTCACCACGGCCGCAATCGTAACCGGCAGTGTGACTACGTCGACAGCTACATCTGGGTCACCAATCCGCACACGAGATTCAACGGTACCCGTAAAGACCGACGTAATTTGTGCCAAAGTTTGACTTGGATTATTCCATAATTTATACGCATCGGGGTATTGTTGGGCAGTGATAGCGGTATAGTAATCAACGATAGTTTGCACCGCGGCCAACGGCGCAGGATTGAGTCCCATACCTGGTGCGGTTACCACAGGCGCCACTATCGCCGTCTCCGCTGCGGGAACAGGCGTCTCAGTCGCCGCTACCGGCGCTTGTACCACCGCAACGGGAGTCTCTGTTGCAGGCGCTACGCCTACCGTTGGCGTTGGGGCAACGGCAGCTGTTGCGCCACAGGCACTCAATACAAATAAACCTACCAACACCACCATACGCCAACCATTAAACATATGCATCGAACTTCCTTATCTACTAAAAAGGCATTATTTTCATTGGGTAATCGTACATTCAAATGGATAACGAGCAAACCAATGACCCTTATCAGCATACGCTACAACAGTACAAAATTTGCAAATGACTGTACATCCCCACCAAAAAATTCACGTACAATAGCAGTGACTCAATTGCACACAATAGAAAGAAGTACCGATGAGTGATTATGGATTACGCGGACAACGTGCCTTGGTAACCGGAGGCGCATCTGGGATTGGCCGAGGTATCGTCGAAGCACTCGCCGCCCACGGCGTCGACGTGGTATTGACCTATTTGTCGAGTGATGCCGGCGCGCGTGAGACCGTGGCGGTGGCGGAATCACACGGAGTCAAAGCCTATGCCCTGCAAGCCGATTTGACCGACGAAGCCGCTGTCAACCATGTCGTCAGCGAAACGCAACGCTTGCTCGGTGGTATCGACATCCTTGTCGCCAATGCCGGCGGGATTTTGGGACGCAAAGGCACCCTCGAACTCACTCGTGAAATCTGGGACAACGCCTTTGCGCTCAATGTCACCAGCACCTTCCTCTGTTGCAAAGCGGTTATTCCGGGCATGATGGCCCAAGGCAGCGGCAACATTGTATTGATGAGTTCACAAGCAGCCTTTGATGGTGGTGGCGTCGGATCAGCCTACTATGCTGCCACCAAAGGGGCTATTTTGACCTATAACCGCGGCCTAGCCAAAGAACTCGCACCCCATCATATTCGCGTCAATTGTGTGGCACCTGGCTTGATTGATACCCGCTTCCACGATATCAATACCCCACCCGATATGCGGGCGGCGGTGCGTGGCCGTATCCCACTCGGGCGCGAAGGTACTCCTACCGATGTCGCCGGCGCAGTGATTTATTTGACGTCGGAACTGGGTGCCTACCTCACCGGCGAAACAATCATCATCAATGGCGGCCAAAGCATGTATTAGCACGTCGTGCACGATCCCCCTTTGCATCATCGCAAGGGGGAATTTTTGATTGCAATATACTCCATCTACAAAATCACACCCACCAACACTTATCACCTAAATAATTTACACCATTTTGTATGTATAATTTTTCAGCTATTATATACGTCTTAGAAAAACCATGTTGCACAATTTTATTTCTGCTCAATCCATCTTATTGTCAGCTCACACGGTATCAAATAATATGGCTATTTAATGAATTTATGTAGGGTGTAATAAGTCAAAATTTAATTTTCTCACAATAATAATTCAACCACGTACATCCCCAAAATACCCTCTTGCAAAATAATTGAAAATACAGTATTGTGGAAGTAACTTCGTTTTTTGGTAATTAGTCGTAATTAGTTTAGGAGGATCTATGAATACCAATCAACTATCGCGTTTTTGGATTATGTTTATTATCGTACTACTCATAATTAGTGGCTTGTGGGGTGTTGGAACGACACAACCCATCGTTGCAGCCAAACCAAATGTACACAAACTTACTGTCGAAAGCACCGATATGGCAGCCCATGCCATCGGGAGTGAATGGCATGACAAAAACAAATCGCCGTTAGTCGTTGATTTTGATAAAACGAGCCCCAATATGCCTGATGGGATTAGCCAATGGCTCCAATCGCAAGGGGCTAAACTGCTCCCCATGCCCAAAGCAGGGATTTCGAGCAAAAAGAAAATGCTCGTCTTGCGTATGGCTTTTGCTGATCGTACTGGGCAACGGTATACGGATGCGCAGATTCAAGCAAATTGGTTCGACAAAATACAAACACTTTTTCAAAAAATGTCCAACGGCAATTTCCCTGGGTGGGATGTCACCATCAAGCCAGTCGTTACGGTAACCTATACCCGTGCCCAAAACAACTGGTCTACCGACCCCTTAAAAGGACAGGCGCTTGACGCAATGATTGCGCAGTATATTGCACTCGCATCAGACAAAGCGGCATTATTTAATGAAATAAATGGCGCTGATACCGTTACCTTCGTGTTAAATAATAATAATGTGGCTCCAGCCGCAGATAATTCGCTTGGTGCCTTTAGTTGGTCGCGTAGCTTCCCATTCCCTACGCTCAGTAAATCCGTCAACAAAGGTATTATTTTCATGGATGAAGACCAATACCATCGTGCGGATGGCGACGATGTGATTTGGGGGGCACTGGCGCACGAAATGGCGCACGCCGTGCAACAATATGCCGGATTTAGAGCTGGTTCTAATCACCCGAGCAATTACAATAGTAATTTTGAATTGCTTGACGTAAATATGCCCGGTCAAACAACCGACTACATGAAAAGCACGGGATTCAGTGATTGGCTCCCCGCATCACAAACAATTGCGATTACTAGTAATGGGCGCACACAATCTGATATGTATTGTCTCAACTCCATTGAAACAGATTACCACACAGACCCAACCCCGCAGATTTTGCGCATCAACATCACCGATGACCTCTACTATCTCGTCAGTGTCCGTAAGCGCATGAATGGTGACGAGTTACAAACATGGTACCGCACGCAAAATGTGGTACCGCCCAATCCAGCCCTCCCAGCCGGCATTCCCGATGAAGGAGTAATGATTGCACGTGTCATCAATAACGGCACGCAATGGGATGACATCAATGGAAACGGTACGCAACAAGCCACAGAAGTGCAAGATTGGCGCGTTGTGGTACGTGGGCCTCCCTCCCCATATCCAAGCGCCGTGCCACCGGTTATTGCAGGGATACAAAACGACAACAAATTATGGAAAGTCGGACAAGAGTTCAAAAACGAAACCGACGGCACCATCAGTATGGATTTGACTGACGGTGTCAATATCCGCGTCATTTCAAAGACAATCGATACCCCCGCCCAACTCCAGTATTGTGTCGGGATTAAATTTGGCGCAGGTGCCATACAACCCGATGTAGGGCTCCGTCCGTGGCGCCAAGCACCAAGTAACGGGTATGAAACCACCGATATTTGGGTTGATAGTCCGCTCAATGGCTATAACACCTTTCGCTATGGGTCATGGAACGACTTAGCTGGCTACCCTGTACCCGTAGGAAACGGGGATGATCCCGCCATAGGCTCGGTCAATCGCATTTACGCCCGTGTCCACAACTTTGGGACGAGCGTTGCGACCAATGTAAACGTGAAGTTCAAGCAATCAAACCCACTTGGTGTGGGGGTGCCGAGTGATACAGCATGGCAAAATATTGGCAGTGTGAATCAAGTCCAATTCCCGAATTTAGCGTCTATTCCTGCAGGTGGATTTGTCGATGTGTATATTGAATGGACGCCAGCGGTCACATTAACGGCAGAGCAAATTGCCGCTGGTATTTTCTCATTTCATTCATGTATCAAAGTAAGTGTCGACCAAGTAGTGGGTGAAACGGTGTTGGGGAATAACGAAGCCCAAGAGAATATCCAAAACTTTGAAGCGACCCCCACCCGCAGTCCACTATTTGATTATTCATTCAAACTCTATAACGCTGCTGCGACCGCACAACTTCTCCATTTAACCCCTGTGAACAATCTGCCCTCGGGGTGGAATCTCTCAATCAATAACAATCTTGAGTCAGTAACGATACCCAATGGTGCTGATGTCACCGTACCAGTCACGGTGACGGCCACCGGTTCATCAATTGTGGGGAGTGCATTTACGGTAAACATTGGGGTGTACAAAGACATCAAGTTGCAACAACTTAATTCGAACCTACATACGGTGGCAGAGCATCCTGCCCAAATGGAGCTAGGGGGCTTTGACTTCACCGTCAATGTACTGGCTGACACGTCCATCAGCTGTAACGCCTATAGTCAAGATGGGCTCATCAATGTGGTGGGGAGCCTTGACGGCTTCCAAGGTATCCATCAAGCAGGCTCCCCGCTGCGCGCCTATGCCCAACTGTTGTATGACAACGACATCACCAAAACCATTCCGCTCGACGACCGAGCTAGTGGCGACGTCGGTGCAAATGGGGTCTTCAAAATGCGCTTCTCGCCGTACCGAGACAACAAGGGGCAGGTGAACCAACCACCTCGGTTTGTGCGCTGCCTCTTCTCGGGGACGCATTTATTGGCGAGTAGCAGCAGTACGGTTTCGCCCATCCCAGTCCAGGCCGTGCCCACCAGCACCATCGTGCCGTGGTTTGCGAGTCAATTCCACGCGAATCTCGCACTCAATCAATTCTGGGCACCATTGTTTTCATATGGGAGCTTCGCATGCACCCTCGGGAATTGTCCCGTGCTGATTAGTGGCACGCATGGGCGTGGTGCCCGTTTCATTGACATCAGTGGGACAGCACTGCAAAGCAGTAGCCCTGTCAATCTCGGGAATAGTTTCTCGGTAGCGCTATGGGCCCGGCGCACCCGCAACAACATGGCCGAGACCCTCGTATCGCATGGCAATACCTTGCTTACCGGGCAAATGTTCAATATGGGATTCAGCGATGATAATCGTTTTGTCTGTAGCAACTACAATGATGAACTTACATCAAGCGCCGTGATTAGTGACCGTGATTGGCATCATTATGTCTGTGTGGTATCAGGGAATCAACGGCGCTTATTTATCGACAACGTCCTCGATAATTCACGCGTATCGGCTGCCCCCAACTATGCCATGAATGCCCCCATCCAAATCGGCCGCTGCCCCGACCGCACGGTATCATTTGATGGCACGATCGATGAAGTGCGCGTCTACAACTTTGGATTGACAACGCCACAAATCAACCAACTCTATACCATTGATCCCGTTGCCGTCGCACCTACGATTGGGTTGTCGTTTGATGACGTCTTGATTACCGAAGGCAACAATGTCTTTTCATACTGTGGTAATCTCACATGCCCGGTGGTCTACTACCCTGACGTCTATTATCCCGATAAATCGGGAAATCCGACACCCACCACCTATCCAGCGACTACCTTCAACCGCCCCAACGAACGCTTTGCGTCGTTTTATATGGAACCAAATCATTACATGAGTTATGGCGTGTGGCCAGGCATCACTGTGACACCCTACCCCGGCACCAATAGCTCCCTCATGTTTTGGGGACGTCTTGACGATGCATCAGCCATCAACTACCCGCTGGTACAATCAGCAACCAATCCGTATGTCAATCGTCCGAGTGTCTATTGGATGGGTAGTACGCATACCCTTCAATACGCTGGGCTCAATGTGACTTGGGATAATTACGACAACCAGTGGCATCTGTTTACCTTTGTCAAAAGTAGCACCACACTGCAAATCTACATCGACAACAACAAAATAGCCGAAGGAATTGCACCCGCGGGGCTACAGCCATTCCGCGTGGCCGCTGGATCGACCCTCAACGTGGGTGCGGTCAATGGGGGTGAATTAGCGGCAGTCGAAGTATCGCCATGGGCATTCCCGTATGAATACATTAAATGGCGCTACGAAAACGGCATCCCCAATCCGGCCACCGCACAACCAACCGCCACATCCCAGAGTACCGCAACCCCCACACGCACCTATACCGCGTCACCAACGTTTACCCCTTCGCTGACACCTACTGGTAAATTTAGTGCGCCGACTCAGACGTGGTACAAAATAACAGTAGTAGATCCGATCTTGACTGCACTTGCTGGTGCGCAAACAGTCATCGCTGCAACACGCCAAGCAGATCAGTTTAATCGTGCCAATCCTTACTGGGCGACTGCCACCGCCCAAGCCGCTAGATTAAACATGACCGCGACTGCAGACAGACAAACCCAAGTGGCCGAAGTAAATACGATGCGTGCGGCCGAAATGAACATCCAAGCTACGCAAACGGCACTTGCACGCGCTGGCAAAACTGCCACACCGTATATCTTTATCCCAGCGACATTTGCGGTAATTAAATTCCCCACCTTGGTGCCACGCTATACATCAACCGCAACATGGACTAAATCCCCGACGCCGAATCTAACGTTTACCCGCACCAATACGCGTACCAATACCGCCACACAGACAGTTACGCGCACACGCACCAATACAGTCACCATCACAAAAACGAAGTCTCCCCCATCGACGCGGACCCGGATTAGCACACCGACATTTATGACGCTCACCGCCACAGCCACCGCTACCGCTACTCCGATTTCGCTACTCTATGGACCAGATGCAATCAACATTATGCGGCTCCCACGGGGGATGTTGGCTAGAGCCTTGCAATTCATTGCCGATTCACGGAGCGCCCCATGCGATAGCACTGATTTGAGCTGTACGGCAAATGATTGGCAAGACATCACCATCAATGATGTTGCAGTCCCTTTATACCGGCCTGATATTTATGGAGGGAACATTCCTGCCTATTACGAACTCTCGCTGTTTGATCGGGCGACCAAACAATCACGTGGGTTCATTATGATGACGAATCGCTTCTTGAACCAATGTTCCTTTACCAGTTACGACCCCACTTGTGGGATTGTAGACTATCCCATTTCGCATTGGAATAGTAATGGCCTAGCGATTAGTGCCCAACTCCAACCATCAGCGAGTCAACGTGAGGGAACTCCTCTCAAACTATGGCGACTCGACACCCTAAGCTATGTAGCGATTAGGGATGCCGAAATGGTTAATACTGTTGGTGCATTCCCTGTGCTGATTGACGGACTCAATACTGCATATAACAGCGATATCTCAGGCAGTGCCGATAGCACATGGTCACCCGAAAACTCCTCTGATTCGGATAATCGTGACCCTGACAAATACATGACAGACCCGGTAACCACCGGAATCAGCGATACTGTGGCGCAAAAAATGTGGAGGTTTAGTGACATAGACATCAGGAACAACTTTAGCCAATATGTCAGTAAATATCCATCTGCGTTTGCACCACTACTCAGTAACCTTAAACAGAGTGCGGCACCCCAATGGCGCTATGAAGATGCCGTCATCGATCCTGCACGTGCTGGAGACCCGAGTGACACCACCACCGATCGCTACAACCTCCCTGTCCAAGAAAACACGACAACCAGTATCGTGCTCCCTTTCCGCAATATTACCATGGCAAACATTGTGGTCGATAACCCCAGCGAGAAACGGATCAGCTACAGCCTTGATGGCACGTACCTCGCGGGGTTCCCGATCCTCAAAATCACCACAAGCGCAATGCCCGCCGATCAATTGCCGCGCTTACGACTTTCTTTAACCAGCGTGCAATTACCCTATGGCGTGATGGCCAAGTATACGTTTTTCATGACTGGTCAAGCGAGCACTGCCATCCAAACCAATGCCCCAGCTGCGAGTCTCCGGGCATCACGTTCATGGAGTAGTCCACAAACATTTTTTGCGGGTACGAGTGCAGATCAACGCAACTACAGTCAATTCGATGTTGGTGGTGGTTGTGCGTCAGGGTGTGGACCTACGGCCTGGATGATGCTGTTTGGCTGGGTCGACTACAAAAGCTCCATTAGTAGCAGTGGCTGGGGTCGCTGGAACTCCTACCGCGCTGGTGGCACGAATACTGGTGCGGCCACCGGTAGCAGTGGAGTCGCGCCAGTAGCCATGGATAGTGGCGTCAGAAATGCCGTGAACTATATCCGTAGCCGAGTTGGCACATTCTGTTTCGGCTCGTCAGGGGCCACGACGCCGTGGGACATGGATGAAGCGGCACACTACCTCAACTATGTTGGGACGGGGATGTCACTCGACACTCACTACAATATTTTCGGAGCCACAGAAGACCGACTCACCCGCTATACCCTCGACCACCTCACCACCACTGCGGCCAATCGCCGCCCAGTCATCATCGGTATCGGTTTGTTGGCACATTACCCACTTGCATGGGGCGTTCAATACCGCACCCGCCCCGAAGGATTTACCGAAGGGTGGCTCGACGGCGATGATGTGGTGTGGTCTACCTATTGGTACCTCAACTACGGCTGGGGTGGCAGTAACAATGGCTGGATTCAAAGTGGCACCTGGTTTGCTGGTCGTGTCAGCAAATAATCCGCTCCGCAAAATCCCCCCAGTGAAGCGATTTCACTGGGGGGATTTTGGTGGGATTGTGCACATCACGCCTAATCTGATGGCGGCTTATTCACCGACCGTGCCCAGATTATTTTCCTCAAAAAAAGATGGGGATGAAAACCCAAACACCGCAAGCCCTACTTAGGCATCAACGACTGGTTCAGTCGCAACCACCCCCACCACGCGCCGGCCATAACGCCATGCCATCACCACCACCAAGCCACTCGTCAGCAAAATCATGACCGTTGCGCCACGAAAAAAATACGCCGGTGGAAAATAATCCGTAGCCAAGGCGGCCACCAATGGACCGAGCATCCCCGCAATAGCCAGCACCATTTCTTTGAGTGACGCAATCCGGCCACGCTGGTCAGCAGACGAAATATCGACATAAGCCGCACCAATTGCCGGTATCACCAGCCCAGCCCCGAATCCGGCCAAAATTGAGGCGACAATGAGCAACGAATATTGAGAGAAAGATTCAAGCCCAAAATACCATGCCGTATGAATTACTAAACCAATCGCAATCAGCAAAAATCGCCCAAAACGATCACTTAATCCGCCAAAACCAAACTCGCCGAGCGCAGTCGCCGCCCCTTGGACACCAACCACCACCCCAAACATCGTCGCCGTATAGGCATACTGCTCATACAATTGCCGCAACATGGCAGGTTCGGTGGCAACCCACGCAAACGTCCAGACAAATTCCACCAACAACAACACGAGCAACACCCCCAACGGCCGCGGCGGATTGCGCCATATATCGCCAAAGCCACTCCGTGACGGACTGTTTCGTGGTTGTGGCACAAACGCAGGCCGGGTCTCGGGGACAATAAAAATCACCAACACCACCGCAATCAATGCCATCACACCCGACACCACAAACGGGGCAGCAAAACCAAAGGCATCATAGAGCACGCCACCGATGGTTGGACCAATAATCAAGCCAATGCTAATCCCGCCACTGACATAGCCTATCCATTTAGCGCGTAACTCTGGTGGGGCAATATCAGCAGTGGCGGCCAAGGCTGCCGGCATAATCCCGGCATTCCCCAATCCCAACACAAACCATAACCCCACAAACGGCAACAACGCATCCACAAATGGGGTCACAAAATTGACAATCACAATGACGATTAATCCTACAATCAACATCGGTCGCCGCCCCCAGCGATCGACGAGATAGCCGGCTCCCGGGGCGGCGATGAGATTCCCCAACGAAAAGGCAAAACTCATCCACCCTAAAGATCCAAGACCTAAATTATGTGCAATCAACCACGGTGCAAGTACGGGATATGGCATCGAATATCCCGTCATCATCAACATCGTACATGCCGTCAGCAATATGACTACCGTCATAGGGTGAATATTTTTTACCATGATACTAATACTTTCTCTGCTGTCTAGCTATACCACACCAATCTACCACAGCGACAAATTGATGATATATTTGCAAAAAACAGCGAACCGCTTCACTCAGATAGCACCGAAGAGATAATTCCACACACCAATTATACAAGCGCCGACTGTCATCAATTATGAACTCGCGGCATCCCCAACCACTGCCACCAAGCGGCACCCATAGCGCCATACCATCACCACTGCCAAACCACTCGCCAGCAAAATCATGGCCGTTGCGCCACGAAAGAAATAGGCTGGTAGCAAATGATCCGTCGTAAGTGCGGCAAATAATGGGCCAAGCATACCGCCCAGCGACAACACTATTTCTTTGAGTGCGGCAATTCGACCACGCTGATCGGCAGACGAAATATCCACATAGGCGGCGCCAATTGCCGGTACCACCAATCCTGCACCGAGGCCAGCAATAATCGAAGCGATAATCAGTGGCGTATACTGTGGTGCTTGATCGACACCGATATACCATGCCGCATGCAGGGTTAAGCCAATCGCAATCATCACAAAGCGCCCGAATCGGTCACTGAGTCCACCAAAACCAAATTCTCCCAGTGCCGTGGCGGCACCATGCACCCCGACGACCACACCAAACATGGTGGCAGTATAGGCGTATTGCTCATACAATTGCCGCAACATGGCGGGTTCGGTAGCAACCCACGCAAACGTCCAGACGAATTCCACCACCAACAGGGTAACCAACACCCCCAACGGTCGCGGCGGATTGCGCCATATATCACCAAACCCACTGCGTGAAGGACCATCAGTAGTCTCAGGCACCAGTGCTGGTCGCGTCTCGGGCACGATAAAGATTACCAATACCACTGCCAGCAACGCCATTACTCCCGACACCACAAACGGCGCCGCAAAGCCCAACGCGTCGTACAGCACCCCACCAATGGTAGGGCCAATAATCAAACCGATGCTAATCCCACCACCGACATAGCCAATCCATTGGGCACGGCGCTCTTCGGGGGCAATATCGGCCGTGGCAGCCAGTGCGGCGGGCATAATCCCCGCATTACCAAAGCCCAATACAAACCGCAGTACGATAAACGTAGTCAAGTCATCGACGAAGGGCGTCACGAGATTGATAATCACGATGGCGAGCAAGCCAATAATCAACATCGGTCGGCGCCCCCAACGATCGACCAGATAACCTGCTCCCGGAGCGGCGATGAGATTCCCCAACGAAAACGCGAAGCTCATCCACCCCAACGCCCCCATGCCGATGTTATGGGCAATCAACCACGGCGCCAGTACCGGGTAGGGCATCGAATGCCCCGTCATCATCAACGTCGTACAGGCCGCCAATAACAAAACCACCGTCATCGGACGGATATTTTTTACCATGCTGCAATTGCTTTCAATCTAATATCTCGCACAGAGAACACGGAGGGCATATACAGTGTTCGAGGGCATGCCGCGAACCCGCGATCGTTGGTGGTGCGACGATCTGGGCAGACGCAGTCTCACCCCAGACGCAGCAGGCTGCGTCTCTACATCTATCATGCTACCACAAGCTATTGTGAATGTATGGTATGATAAGATAAAGTTTTGATTATGATTTACATATATACCTGCCGTGTTCCGCTAAAGAACACCTACCGATAGACATTCATGTGCAGATTCCCCTCTGGTTCGTTGTTTTGTGGAGCGATGCCCCATGACCACTAGTTTGCTACCAACCCTCTTTGGCCAACCCCAAGGTCAACACGTGGCCTATGTACGGGGCAATGTACGCCTCGAAGATTTGGCCGAAATGTTGGCAGCCATGGCCAACGCCAGTGGTGGCATGATTGTCATCGGCATCAACCCGCGCAATTCACGCCCCGAAGGGGTGGTCGATGTGGACCAAATGAATCGCATGGTGCTCGATGCCGCCGCACTGTGTGCCCCCACTCTCGTCATCCCCATGCCCCTCTTGATCGAGCATGCCACCGTGATGGTCGTCGTCGTCAATGTGCCCCGTGGCCTGCCCAACGTCTACTCGGTCAACGGACGCTACCTGCAACGCCGTGACAGCGAAGATATGCCCCTCGAGCCTGATGCCTTGCGCAGTCTGTTTGTGGAGCGGGGCGGCATGACTTGGGAGCGTTTGGCACACAACGACGCGCTGATCCCTGATCTCGATCCGGCTAAAATCACCGGCTATGTGCACAAAGTAGGGGCAGTCGCCGAAGAAAACGCCATTGATTTCTTGTTGAAGCGGGGCTGCATGCACCAACAAGATCACCTCATCCGCCCCACCAATGCCGGGGTGTTGTTGTTTGCCAACGACATCGAGCGCTTCTTCCCGCAAGCCGAAATCACGCTGGTGCAGTATGCCGGCACCACCATGAGCGACGAATTCATGCGTGAAGACATCCACGATACCCTGGTCGAAGCGGTCCGCCGGGCCGAATTGTGGCTAGGCCAACATATGAAGCGCGGCAGCATCATGCAAGGGCTTGAGCGCAAAGATTGGACCCAATTCCCGCTCGCCGTGGTACGTGAGGTGCTGGTCAATGCCGTAGCCCACCGCGATTACCTGATCCGGGGCGAAGGCGTTCGCATCACGTTGTATACCGATCGCCTCGAATGCCATTCCCCAGGCCGCTTGCCAGGGCATATGACCATCGAAAACATCGCCGACCAACGATTTTCGCGCAATGAAAGCATCGTACAAGTGATGGCAGACTTTGGGCTCATCGAGCGACTTGGCTATGGCATCAACCGCATGTTTATCCAAATGGAAGCCGCCGGTTTATTGCCACCTACCTTCGCCGAAACCGACGGCGGCTTTTTGGTGACGCTCTACAACAACATCGAATCCGACCAAACTGCCAGCGATAGCAACGACCAATGGCGCCGCATGGGGCTCAATGACCGCCAAATCAGTGCCATTGGCGTCGTCAACGAACGCCACCGCATCACCAATGGCGAAATGCAAGAAATGCACGACTCGGTATCAACCGAAACCCTGCGCCGCGACCTAGCTGACCTGGTCGAACGAGGGATCTTTTTGCGGATTGGTGACAAACGCGGCGCCTATTATATTTTGAAATAACAAAAATATTCACGTATACCAAAGACCGCAGGATACACATCCTACGGTCTCTTTTTTAGCGCTAGCCAAAAAACGTGGCAATATCGGCGAGTGATTTTTTGGTAATAATCGGCACTTCGCACTCCTCGGCGGGGTAGCCCACCGGCAATAACAAATAAGCCCGTTCGTTTTCGCCACGCCCACAAATCTCACTGAGGAATCCCATCGGGCTGGGGGTATGTGTAAGCGTCACCAAACCAGCATTATGAATCGCGCTAATCAGCATACCGATGGCAATCCCCATCGATTCAGTCACGTAGTAGTTTTTGCCTTTGCCACCGTCAGCAGTCACATGCCAACTTTCGGCGAAACAGACAATCAGCCACGGCGCGATATCGAGGAATGGTTTGCTGGCATTGGTGCCCAAGGGAGCGAGGGCATTGAGCCATTCGGTGGGAGCACGTCCACTATAAAACGCTTGCTCTTCTTGCTCGGCGGCGATGCGGATACGATGCTTCATGTCGGGATTACTCACCGCACAAAAGTGCCATGGTTGCTGGTTGGCGCCACTCGGAGCCGTGCCAGCCGTCCGAATGACTTCTGCAATGATCTGCTGGGGGACCGCCTGATCGCGGAACATGCGAATCGAGCGCCGCCGTTGCATCTGCGCGCGGAAGGCCGTGGCCCGTTGTGCCATCTCGGCTGGGCTATATTCGTGGAAGGTGGTGAGCGCGGCATGATTGGGCATTGGTGACATCAGTGACTCCTTTTTATGACAACAGTGTCAAAATCGCAGATCGTAAGGCATCGACATCGTGCCGAATCGTATCTTGTTTGTTCCACAATATTCGCTGCCCATCAGCGGCTTCGCTGAGTGGCAGTGCCAAGGCGCGCACGCCCATGGCCGTAATCAACTCAATATCATGTGGAACAAGGGTGAGTGGCTGCAATCCTTCGCGCCCAAGCACGGCAATTTGGTTGGCAGTAGCCAGACGATTATTGAGCAGCACCACATCGAGTACGCCTGCCCCTAACAACGCCACCATCACCGCTACATGCCCGACGATATCGAGGTGCGCGGTTTGGCCCGTTTGGGTGGTGGTATTAGCGACAAACACCACTTTGCCACGGCAATCTGCAAGGGCTGCCCGGATGCCGTCGGGTAACAAGACGGCATGCAGGGTGGTATAAAAACTGCCCGGCCCAATCAAGACAATGTCGGCATCGCGAATCGCCTGACAGGCCGCTGGTAATGCGGGCGCCGCCGGCGTCAGGCGACAGGTGGCGATGGGGGATTTGTGGGGGGCACGCACGGCAAACTCACCGATACGATCACTGCCATCAATCAGATGTACACACAGTTGCGTACTCACCGCACTCACGGGTAACACCGTCACGGCAGATTGCGCGAGTGTGGCCAAGGCTGCCACCGCCGTAGCAAAGTCGCCAAGCTCACGGTATAAGGCAGCTAGCATCAGATTGCCCATGGCCATTCCCGCCAAATCAGGCATCCCCGTGCCGTCAAAGCGGTGTTGCAGCAGTTTGGCAAATTGGGCGTTTTGGGCCGTAGCGGCAATCGTAGCCCGGATATCGCCAGGAGCCGGCATATCGCCACCAATGGTACGCGCCAAACCGGTCGAGCGGCCGGTATCCGTCACGGCGATAATTGCCGTTTTGTGATAGCTATCGGGGAGCGCTTGTAATGCGACGCTTGCCCCACCCCCACCACCGAGCACGACCGCCTGCAGTTGTCGCATCGCCCAATCCTTTACCAACAACACTTACTACAAAAAAACTACCACACCGGCGGCTGTTGCACAAAGGCATGCAACAAGCGAATGGTGGCATCGATATCCGTGGGGTCGACCATTTCAAATGCCGTATGCGTATAACGCGTGGGGATACCAATCAGCAAGGCGGGAATCCCTGCATCAATGAACGCCACCCCATCAGAGCCATAATTGGCATAGACACCGTGTTGATACGTAATCCCTGCTTGACCAGCCAAATCGGCACAATGCCACAGTAGACGCCGGTCATACTGAATCGCAGCGTCTTTGTGCACCAGCGTAGGGCCACCACCGAGGCGCACATCGTATTCCCGCAAACCCACTGTCGGCACATCACCGGTCAACCCGACATCGAGTGCCAATGCCATGGCGAAATTACCACGGATGCCCATGGCGCGGGCACCATGCAGACCGTTTTCTTCTTGGATGGTGGCGCCAAACCACAGCTCACACCCCAAGGTGGCCACATCGAGGTCATGAAGCAATACGTCCATGATGGCGAGGGGCATGCGGTCGTCCATGGCTTTACCACTGACATAGCGCCCGACCCGTTGCAATGGTCGATACCAAATCACTGCTGCACCCACATGCACGCCAAACAATTCGGCTTCGCGACGACTGGTGACGCCAATATCAACAAAAATATCTTCGAAGCCTAGATGGGCTTTGTCGAGTTGGGGCAATGTCATCACATGCCCACTCGCCGCTGCAAAAATCCCCCGTGCTGCCACCCCATTCCGCCCCAATACTTGGGCCGTTTGGCCAATCATGTAGCGGCGGTCAGGCGATTGGCGGCGCGCGCCTTGGGCCGTGTCGAGGAGCAGAAAACCGTCATCGGTTATACTACGCACCACAAAGCCGATTTCGTCCATATGGGCTTGGATGAGGACACGCGGGCCTTGACCACCCACCTTGACCAGCAAATTCCCCACCTGGTCAATCGCGACTTCCTGGACCAGCGGTTGCCAACGTTGGACGAGGTAGTCACGCACGGCGGCTTCGTAGCCACTCGGGCCCGGAATATCACAGAGTTCACGCAGGAGCTGCAATACATGTGCGTCGTTCATGACGACCTCCTCTCAACACCGACATTATTCGCTATCAGTTACTTTGCCAATCCGAGCAAATTCTCCGGGCACCAAGCCACAGGCCAATGTCATGGCACGGGCCGCCAATTGCAAGGGAATGATTTCGGCCAGCGGCGCAAACGCCAATTGTGGTAACGCCAAGGTCGGGTAGCGCCGGGTGGTCTGTACCGGACCAATCAACCATACTTCGCTGCCACAGGCATGTAATTCGTCAGCGAGGCGCATGTCGTAGGCAAACGTCGCCCCTGGCCCCGCACAAATCACGGCGCGATGGCCAGGACCAGCGATTTCGAGTGGGCCATGGCGAAACTGGGCACTGCTCAAGGCATCTGCCGACAAGCGGGCGGTTTCTTTGAACAACAACGATCCTGCCAGTGCCGTGGCATACGACGGACCACGTCCCACAAAGGTAATCGGCCCGGCTTGGCGCCATTCTGCCGGCAAACTCTGGGGGTCGAATTGGGCCAAGACGCGGCGCTGGGCATCGAGGGCTGGCAATAGTTGATCGGCGATTTGGGCGGGGGCATCACCCACCACCCGACCAGCCAAAATCGTCAAGGCCAACAGTGACGTGGTGTATGTTTTGGTAGCCACCGCCCGCTCTGGACCAGCCATATGCGGGATGATGTGATTGGCGTGGCGCGCCAACGTGCCGGTGGGGTTGTTGGTGACGGCAATCAACAACGATTGGGGGTGGCGATCATTGAGCAAGCGCACTGCTTCGATGGTTTCACCCGATTGCGAAATCACAATCAAGGCCGTGTCACGGGTCAAGGCTTGGTGACCAAAGTGCAACAACTCAGACAATTCGATGTGCATCACCGGCCAGCTCGCCGCAAACAATTTGAGCATCGCAGGGTAGGCTGAATAAAACGAACTCCCCATCCCGGTGATAATCACCCGCCGTGGCGCCGCATCACGCAAGGCCTTGGCGGCGATTTCGAGTTGGCTTCCTGCGGCCAAATGGGCCCGTAAGGCGGTTTCGAGTAAGTCTGGTTGGGCCTGTACATCACTCAAAAAATCACTATTGCTCATTGGTTCCTCCGTAATTCATACGACAATACAGTGGTATTCATCAAAAAACTACGCCATTCCCAACAATACTTTGGCATCGGCCACGTCGACCAAGGTCGCCGGACCGGCGATCTGACCCCGAATCACGTCGTGATTGGGCAAAATAGCCTGAATCGCCGCCACGACAGCCTCTTCGTGCGCTTTGGCCAGCATAAATACCGCCGTCGGGCCGGTATCGGTCGAACAATAAACGGGGATACCTTGGGCGCGCAATTCATTGCACATCCGAAACAACAAAATATTCTCGGGCTCCCAGCCGATGATTTTGTAGTCGTCGCCACCCGACATGGTAATGCCGTGCAAACGCATACTATCAATCTCCGACATCCGCCCCAACGCCTGCCAATCACCGCAGCGGATAGCCGCAATAGCAGCGACGATTTCTTCAGAGCGGGTCGCCATCCAGCCGGCAAACAACGAACTATGGGGCGCATCGGCATGGGCTTGCTCGGTTTTGAGACCAATCCGCGACGCCATCGGCACCGTCAGCAACGATACGTCGGCAAACAAGGCCGGATCATCGAGGCGCACCGCAAAACTTTCGGCATGACTTAGGCCCGGGTGTGACACCCACAACGCAATCCCCCCTACAGCAGCCCGACATCCTGACCCCGCCAGCAAGCGCGCCACACAGCTCACAAAACGCTGATTGGCAATCAGCTCGGGGCCAAACAAGGCCGCAATCCCTGCCACCGCCAAGGCCGCCGAACCCGAGGCGCTCGAGCCCAAGCCTTTGCCTTCGACGGCAGTGCGAAAGAAGTTGCGACTGCGCACTACCGCCCGCCACGACACCCCCGCCATCGCCCGCAGGGCGTCGAGGGTCTGCACCACGCGGTCGCGTTCACGCCCGTGGGCAGGCCCATTGCCAATCCAGATGTCATCGTCAGCAAGTGCTGGTACAAATTCAACGAGTGTCAACGTGCTGGCGGCATCACTATTCACCGAAATACTCGGCAGAAAGGCAATCCGTTGCGCCCAATCACTCAAGCCATGATATTTGAGGACCCCTTGCATGGGGTAGGCCCGGGCTGCCGCTGCGTGGTTGGCGCGGGCTGCCGGTAATTGGCTGGGGTAGTCGGCAACCGCCACTTGATGGGCCGTCAAGGCATCCAAAATTTGTTGATGGCCCTGGCGCATATGTGCGTCGAGTGCCGTAATTGCAGGAGGAATCGGTGTCATCGATAAACCTTTGCATACATTTCATGATTTGTTACCATATTACTATCAATCATAACATACACTACAATACCTACGCCAATCTAGGCGGCTCGTTGGTTGTTCGGCGGTGCATTGATAA
>JBBAWW010000065.1:0-19144 GCA_040397035.1 Roseiflexaceae bacterium
CAAAACTATACGGCAAAAGCCATTTTTATGCCACGTTCAATTGGCGCAGGTATTGTGAAAAGGTGGAGTTATGAACCGTTTGTCATCCCGATGGATTACCTTATTGTTTTGTCTAGGGGCATTTACCCTGATTAATATTACGGCGCAACAAACATTTTCAAACAATCGTGCTACTTCATCAGCGCTTGGCGGCATGCTGGTAACCACTGGCACAAAGCATAGTTGTGCGATTCTTAGTAACGGGAGTGTGAAGTGTTGGGGTTATAACGCGAATGGTGAACTTGGTTTGGGAGATATAAAAACGCGCGGAACAGATGGGGCTGAGATGGGGTCTAATCTGCCGATTATCGATCTGGGGACAATTACTGGCAGTACAAAATACACTGCAAAATCGTTGAGTGCGGGTGATTCGCACACCTGTGCAATTCTTTCAGATGATTCTATAAAATGTTGGGGGAAGAATGATAAAGGGCAACTTGGGCTTAATAATGTATTAAGTAGAGGCGACGCAAGCAATGAAATGGGGAATAATCTTCCGAAAGTGAATTTGGGAGTAGGTAAAACTGCAAAATACGTGAGTGCAGGGGTAAGCCATACATGTGCGATTCTCAATGATGACACATTGAAATGTTGGGGAGATAATACCAGCGGTAAACTTGGAAATGGAAACGAAAATGCACTTCTTGCGCCGAGTGCATCGATTATATCTTTTGATAACGGGCATAAAGTACGTGCGGTTAGTGCTGGTATTTCACATACGTGTGCGATTTTGGACGACAACTCGGTACGTTGCTGGGGCAACAATGCAAATGGTCAATTAGGGATGGGAAATTCGACGCCGTTGAACGCCCCGAGTGCGAATGCAGTAAGTCTAGGGAGCAGTCGTTATGCTGTCCAAATAAGTTCACGTGGCGATCATTCTTGCGTAATATTAGATGATGGTAACGCAAAGTGCTGGGGGAGCAATAGCGTGGGTCAATTGGGGCAAAATGACGAAAAAAGTACTTTGCCGAGTATTGGTACCTTAGCAGATCAAATGGGGGATAACTTGCCTGCGATTGTCATTGGGACTGGGAGAACAGCGGCAGCAATCACTACTGCGAATTACTATGGTAACACGTGCGTCATTCTGGATGACAAAACAGTTAAATGCTGGGGAACAAACCTACCTATGTACCAGTTAGGAACAGGGACAATGTTCAATTCCAATAAAGGTGATAACGCTGGAGAAATAGCGGGACTCAGTCCAGTACAGCTTGGTACAGGACTGGGCGCAGCGCAGATAAGCTTTGGGGCAGCTCACGTTTGTGTAGTGTTAGGCAGCTATACGATCAAGTGTTGGGGGTGGGGTCAGCTCGGCCAGCTGGGCAATGGGAGCTGGATCAATCGTGGATCTTGCTGTATGGGAGATGCGCTGCCTGCTGCAAATCTCTCTGAGCCATTAGCACTTACTGCAACTGCAGTTGCACCCACTCATACGCCCACTAGCTCACTTACCCCTACAGCTTCCTTAACAAAAACAATCACAAAGACACCAACGCAATCAAACACACCTACGTCTACGAAAACGCGCACGGTCACCAAGACGTCTACGCTTACCAAGACGTCTACGCTCACCAAAACGGCCACGCTGACTAGGACGTCTACGCGTACCAAGACGTCTACGCTGACCAGGACGTCCACCAAGACGCCCACGTCTAGCAAGACGGCAACCAATACACCCATGCCGTAACGTGTACACGTAGCCTGCGCCGTCATCCCATGGCAGTTGTATGCAACTGCCATGGGATGAATTCGGGTACATGAATTCGGAAGTGTGAAGTGAGGTAGGAAGTCAATAGGTAAGAGTGATTACTCCACGGCGCACGCACTGATTTTTACTACAGGCACATATCTATTCGCCGTGGACAATTGCCCGTGGAAAATAGCTCTGTGTGCTCTGTGCGATATAAATGACAATCCTAACGACGTATGAAGTGTGACGTCGGAAGCAGGAAGTGACGTCGGAATCCAACGGGTAAGGGTGATTACTCCACGGCGCACGTACCGATTTTTACCACAGGCACATATATATTCGCTGTGGAATCGCCCGTGGAAAACATCTCCGTGCGCCCTGTGCGCGACATATGACAATCCTAACGAGGTAGGAAGTTAGGAAGTGCTCCCACCGTCATTCCATGCCGGTTACTTGGGCACCCGTCGCGTGGAATCTCCATGGCTTGCTACGTAACGATCTTGTACAGTGGTGCCCTATGTCTGTACCCACCATACGGAGATGGCACGGTTGCTATCGCTCCCATACAATGACGTTGGGGGTAGCACCTAGCCCATCTAAAAAAATCAATATTTGACGAAACCCGGTAACACCCGTCACAATAGAGCGTGACAATTTATGTATGAACGAGGATATTTTATGACCAAAGAAATTAACGTCGCCTTGCGCGGGTCGCAGCGCTTGTCCGTGCCCGGTACGCGCGGTAGTTCATTGGTGACCCGTGACGCCGCCGTGTTGGCCGCCACCATGGGCCGAGTTTATCCGTTTGCGATGGAAAAAGGGTTGGGCAGCGAAGTCTGGGATGTGGACGGCAATAGATATCTAGACATGGCCGCCGGTATCGCTGTCATCTCTACCGGGCACTCCCACCCTGCTGTGCGCCAGGCCATGCACACCCAAATCGACAAATTCGTCCACATGGCCGGTACCGATTTTGTCAATGAACAGATGGTCAATGTCGCCGAAAAACTGGCCGCTACCATGCCTGGTCCCGATGAATGGCAAGTCTTTTTGAGTAACTCGGGCACCGAAGCCATCGAAGCAGCCATCAAGTTGGCCCGCCACGCCACCGGCCGCCAAGGGATTATTTCGTTCCTCGGCGCCTTCCATGGTCGCTCATACGGCGCCATGTCATTGACCGCCTCCAAATCAACCCAACGCCGTGGCCATATGCCACTTGTGCCCGGTACGTTCCATGCGTTTTATGCCAATCCCTACCGCACGCCCTTTGGGATTGCCCCCGATCAGGTCACCCAGGCTGCCCTCGACTACATCGAAAAAACCCTTTTCTCTACCGTCATCCACCCCAGCGATATGGCCGCCATTGTGGTCGAGCCCATTCAAGGCGAAGGTGGCTACATCGTGCCCGCCCCTGGCTTTCTCTGTGGGTTGCGCCAAATCTGTGACCGCTACGGTATTTTGTTGATTTACGACGAGGTCCAGAGTGGCGTCGGCCGTACCGGCAAAATGTGGGCCCACCAACACGAATCATCTGCCGTTGGCAATAGTGCCTGTGCCCACTGCAAAATGGCCAAAGCATACGGCTGTACTCCCGACATCCTCGTGACCGCCAAAGGCCTCGGGGCCGGGATGCCCATCGGTGGCATCATCGCTCGCAAAGCCTTGATGGACCGCTGGTTACCCGGCTCCCACGGCAGCACCTATGCCGGCAACGCCGTCGCCTGTGCCGCCGCCAATGCGGTGCTCGATTTGGTTAGCGGGGGCATCATGCAAAACGCTGCTGAAGTCGGTGCCCACCTCAAAAACGGCTTGCATCAGCTCCAAGCCCGCTACGACATCATTGGTGATGTGCGTGGCCGGGGTTTGATGCTGGGGGTCGACTTTGTGCTCAACAAAGAAACCCGCGAGCCGGCCAAACAACTAGCCGACGAAATCATGGCAGAAGCCTTCCATCGTGGCATGCTCATCTTGACCTGTGGCTACTCCACCATCCGCTTTTGTCCGCCACTCGTGCTTACCAAATCCGAAGCCGATGAAGCGCTCGAACGCTTTGAAGCCACCATTCAAGCCTGCATTTAAGCCATCAAAAACCACCTCTTTCTGCGCGTGATAACGCAGAAAGAGGTGGTTTTTTGGTGTTACACGACCTGCAAAAACCGTTCGCCCATTTGGGCCAGCACCGCATCTCCGGGAGTGTCCCAAATAGCTTGGTTGAAAATCTCGACTTCGATGGCGCTGGTATACCCGGCGGCTTCGACTGCCGCCCGAATCGGCCGGAAGTCGATTTTGCCATCGCCCATCATGCCACGACCAAGCAGCATGTGGGGCATGGGTGCCAGCCAGTCACAGACGTGATACGCCAAAATATGCCCTTTGGCGCGGGCAATTTGGGCAAACACGTAGGGATCCCACCAGACATGGAACGTATCAATCACCACGCCTACCTGAGGCGTGGCAAAGCGCTCGACGAGGTCGAGTGCTTCCGACAGCGTGGTAATCACCGAGCGCTCGGCGGCATACATCGGGTGCAGTGGTTCGATACCGAGGCGCACACCACATTCCCGCGCATAGGGGATGAGCGTCTCGATGGCCTCGGCCACCATCGTGCGCGCCGCCGCGATGTCGCGGTCGGGTGCTGGGCCACAGACCAGCACCAGCACATCGGCGCCGAGGGCGGCGGCTTCTTCGATGGCGCGCCGGTTGTCGTCGATGCGCGCGGCTCGTTCGCTCGCCGTGGCTGCCGGAAACATGCCGCCGCGGCACAGTCCCGATACGTGGATGCCCGCATCGCGTACCATGCTGACGGCATTGGCGAGGCCAGCGGCGGCCAGTTTGTCACGCCAGATACCGATATTGGGGATGCCCGCCCGCGCACAGCCATCAATGGCTTCCTGTAGGCTCCAGGATTGGGTGGTGGCTTGATTAAGGCTGAGGCGGCGATAGTCGCTGAGTGATTCCATCAGCGCTCCTTTACGGGTTATTCAATGCCGGCGAGCTGCAGGACTGGGTGCATACGGGCTGCCGCCAATTCGGGATCCGCAAATACGCCTGCCTGATCGGCGAGGCGGAATAATTCGGCGAGATGCACAATCGACCGCGCACTTTCTTGGCCACCGAGCATGCGGAAGTGGCGCTGATGCCCGTTGAGATACGCCAAAAAGACTACCCCAGTTTTGTAATAAAACGTCGGACGTTGGAAAATATGCCGTGACAACGGCACCGTCGGGTCGAGCAAGGCCCGGTATTGGGCCTCGTTGCCGTTGTCGAGGGCATAGAGTGCCGCCGATGCCACCGGCGCAATCGCATCAAAAATCCCCAACAAGGCATGACTATAGCCGTGGTCATCGCCCCGAATCAATTCGGCGAAATTAAAATCGTCGCCGGTGTACATTTTGACGTGAGGGGGCAAGCGCCGGCGCATCGATATTTCGCGGCTGGCATCGAGCAACGAAATCTTGATGCCGTCGATTTTGGCGGCATGGGCGTTGATGACGGCCAGGCAGTTATCCATTGCCACATCGAGATCGCGTGAACCCCAATACCCTGTCAATGCCGGGTCAAACATGTCGCCCAACCAATGGATGATGACGGGACGGCTGACTTGCCCCAAAATGTGGGCGTAGACTTCGGCATAATCATCGAGTCCCGTGGCCGTCGCAGCCAAGGCCCGACTCGCCATCAAAATGATTTGCCCGCCCTGCCCCTCAACAAAACTGACTTGTTCGCTATAGGCCTGTTTGACGTCAGCCAGGGTCAATCCTGGCCGTACGGCCAAATGGTCGGTACCGGCGCCACAGGCCACCGTGCCGCCACAACTGCGGGCGGCAGCAATCGAGCGGGTGATGAGTTCTTGCGCCGTCGGCCAATCAAGCCCCATCCCCCGTTGGGCCGTATCCATCGCTTCCGCCACACTAAATCCGAGTGACCACAGGTAGTGACGGTAGTTGATAGTGGCTTCCCAATCGAGGTGCGGTGGCGAATTAGGGGTGGTATCGGCCAAATGATCTTGGACGACGTGCACCGCCGCAAATGCAACCCGTTGCTGGAACGCTCCCGGCGCCGTGGTATAGGTCGGCGCCGGACTCATGGTATAGGGGGCAAGTGTGCGATCGGCATGGGGCAATATGAGTGTGGTTGGCATAGTTCGTTCTCTCTGTGCAAAAAGAGCCAGCGCTTATAACGGCAATTCAGGGACGTCGAGCCAGCGCCGCTCGCGCCACGATTGGATGCCTAATTCGGCCAACTGCACACCCTTGGCTCCTTCGCGGAGCGTCCATTGGAATGGGGTGTCGATGGCCACATGTTTGAGGAATAGTTCCCACTGCACTTTGAAGCCGTTGTCGTACACCATGTTGTCGGGTACATCTTGCCAGCTCGAGCGAAACGGAATCGCGTTGGGGGTATCAGGGCTCCAGACCGGTTTGGGGGTGATGCTCCGGTGTTGTACTTTGCAGTCACGCAAGCCGGCTACGGCGCTACCCTCGGTGCCATCGACATGGAAGACCACCAATTCATCGCGGTAGACGCGGGTACACCACGACGAATTGATTTGGGCGATGACACCATTGGCCAATTCAAAGGTGGCGTAGGCGGCGTCATCGGCGGTGGCTGCATAGGTCTGCCCTTGTTCGTCGACACGCTGAGGAATGTGGGTGGCGCCGATGCATTGCACCGATTGCACCGCCCCAAACAAATTGTCGAGCACATAGCGCCAATGACAGAGCATGTCGATGATGATGCCACCACCATCTTCGGCCCGGTAATTCCATGATGGCCGTTGGGCTGGTTGCCAATCCCCTTCAAACACCCAATACCCGAACTCACCACGTACCGACAAAATGCGGCCAAAAAATCCACCGTCGATCAGGCGCTTGAGTTTGAGTAACCCCGGCAAAAAGAGTTTGTCTTGGACGACGCCATGTTTGATGCCGGCAGCTTCGGCCAAACGAGCTATTTCCAAGGTGATGGCCAAATTATCCGCTACGGGTTTTTCACAATAAATATGCTTACCAGCGGCGATGGCTTGGCGCAGACAATCGGCACGGTGCGATGTAGTCTGGGCGTCGAAGTAGATAGTGTCCTCGGGGTTGGCCAGACACGCATCCAAATCGGTGCTCCAGCGCTCGATTTGGTAGGTTTGGGCTAATGCTTGCAGTTTTTGGGCATTACGCCCCACCAAAATCGGGTCGGGATAGAGCGTGTCGCCATTGGGAAGCGCAATGCCCGCTTGCTTGCGGATGGCCACAATCGAACGCGCTAGGTGTTGATTGGTCCCCATGCGCCCCGTGACCCCGTTCATGATGATGCCGATACGTTGTTGCGCCATTACATGCTCCTTCAGTGATTCATTCGGTTACTACGACTTTTATTTACTTGGTAAGCGCTTTCCACACATATAATATAACATATTTGAAGTTGGAAAATGGAAAATCACTCCACGGCGCCTACACTGATTTTTACCACAGGCACATATCAACTCACCGTGGACAATTGCCCGTGGAAAACGCCGCTGTGCCCTCTGCGTGCTCTGCGCGAGACAAATGATAATCCGCGTCTTCTGTGCGAGCCAACGAAGAAGATGTCAGGAATATTTTTGACAAACGGCAATGGCAAGCGTATGCT
This sequence comes from Roseiflexaceae bacterium, assembly GCA_040397035.1. Taxonomy (GTDB): domain Bacteria; phylum Chloroflexota; class Chloroflexia; order Chloroflexales; family Roseiflexaceae; genus UBA965. Next base: position 7,358 of record JBBAWW010000065.1, read on the forward strand.
CATCACGGATGGAGTGAGTGAGATGGGGATCAATCATGGGCACAAATCTGGCCAAAGTAGCGGCGCATGCCGGAGTCTCGCTGGCGACTGCGTCACGGGTGCTCAATGGGGGCGCACGGGTCGTGACTGCATCATTGCGGGCGCGGGTACTAGCGGCAGCCGAGGAATTGCAATATGTGCCCAATGCCCAAGCCCAAGCGTTGGCGCGGGCGAGTAACGCCATTGTGGGGGTGGTGGTGCACGATATGAGCGATCCTTATTTTTCGGAAATATTACGCGGGATCCAGCGAGTGGCCACCAATGCCAATCGCTTGGTGATTACTAGTAACAGTTATCGTGACCCCGAGCGCGAACTCGAATATGTGCGCTTGCTACACGCCCACCGCGTCGATGCCTTGATTTTGGCAGGCAGTGGTCTCGATACCCCAGCATACAGCCAGCACATGGCGCAGCACATCGCCGTATTTACCAATACTGGTGGTCGGGTGGTGTTGATTGGGCGCCATCAAATCCCCGGCGACACCGTGCTCCCCGATAATTTTGGGGGTGCATATCAGCTGGCGACCTACTTTGCTCAACTCGGTCATCGCCGGATTGGCGTGATTACCGGCCCGGCATTATTGACTACCACCCATGACCGTCTCGAAGGCTTTCGTAGTGGGCTTGTGGCTACGGGGATCGTATTACATGACAGAGATGTGGTCACCGGTGATTTTTCCCGCGATAGTGGTGTGGCGGCTACCCATCAATTATTGACACAGGCTCCTGACATCACTGCTATTTTTGCACACAACGACGTGATGGCGGTCGGGGCACTTGTAGCTCTGCGCCAGCGCGGCATCACCGTCCCCCAGCAGATGACGGTGGCGGGGTTCGATGACATCCCCGTGGCCGAGGATGTCACCCCGGCATTGACGACGGTGCGGGTACCCATGGTGGAGTTGGGGGTACAAGCCATGACGATGGCCTTGAGTCCCGCCACCGATGGCGTACGTAGCGTATCGTGCGCCACCGAGCTTGTCATCCGCGCCAGTAGTGGCGTCGTGGCGCCTCGCGACTAAGCCATCACATCCCAGCGCTGGGTATCAACAGCATAGTGAAGTGGTTGATTCGTCAAAAATCGGGTGATTTCGTCGACCACAATCTGGCTTTGGCGCAGCCTGGCATCGCGGGTCACCGCAGCCATATGCGGCAGTACCACACAGTTTTCTAATTGAAAAAAAAGCGAGGCGACGGGCAAGGGCTCATGCGGCTCGGTCACGTCAATCACGGCATTGATGCGCCCCGTCTGTAATTCGCTGAGCAAGGCATCGCTGTCGATCAAACGTGCCCGAGCGGTGTTGACAAACAACGCCTCATCCTGCATGGCCGCAAACTGGGCCGCCCCCAGCATCCCGATGGTCTGTTCGGTCACCGGCGCATGTAGCGACACAATGTTGCTCTGGCGGAGCACGGTGTCGAGGTCAGTCAACGTAGCGCCGTGGGCGCTGGCGATTGCTGGAGTGGCATAGGGGTCTGCGAGCAGGATCTGCACGCCAAACGGTTGCAACAGTTGCATCACGCGCCGTCCAATCGCACTGGCGCCGATGATACCGACGGTGCTCCCTTTGAGTTCGCGCTGACTGGTAATCGCCAACAGCGGCCGGCCGTGGCGGTAGCGATTGGCGGCGGCAAAGGCATTGCGGCGTGCCATGATGATGGCCCCCACGGTGAATTCGGCCACCGATTCGGCCAACGAATCATTGGCACGACTGACCTGCAAGCCGCGTGTGATGCAGTCAACCGGCACGAGTTGTTTGACGGTGCCGGCGCTGTGCATCACCAAGCGCAACGGTGAATTGTCGAGCTCCCAGCGGTCGAGTTGTGCGAGGAACGGCACACCCCAGCCCGTAATCAACACCTGGGCGCTGGCACAGGCATCGGTGAGGGCTTGCTGGCTGGGATTACCGGCACCGTCCCAGATGCGTACATCGGCGAGGGCTTGGAGTTGCGGCAAGTAGCTGGCGAATTCGAGTTCGTGCAGTACGCCACTCGATAGGGCGACATAAATGATTGGTTTAGGCATAGCTGACCTTTATTTGTTGAAAAAAGCGTGCGCCGCCACGTGAATCGGCAAATCAAACCCCGTGCATCATGACGATGCACGGGGTTTCGTTTATTGGTTAGCGGTCGAGTGAACCCCAGACTTCGATTTTTTTGCGGACGCGTAAGATGACTTCGTCGGTGAATTCGCTGGTGCTGGCGTGTCCTTGCAAATCGGCAGTGCAGATTTTGTCGTAGACCGCCTCAAACACCGATTCTTGGATGGCGCGTCCGGCCAATACCCCGTCGGACCCACAATAGCTGAGCAACGACGCGCCAGCCAGGATCATAGCCATCGGGTTGGCGACGTTTTTGCCAAACAAATTGGGGGCAGTGCCGTGAGGGGCTTCGGCCATCACCACCCGGGGCTTCCACTCTTCGTCGAAGCCAATCAACAATGACTCGCTACCGGCAATTGAGCCAAACATCTGCAGTACCATGTCGCTCAGACAGTCGCCGTCGCGGTTGAGTGCCGGGATGACCATGGCATCGCCGTGGCCTGCCAGCAACAGCGCATAGGTAGCATCAATCAATTGGGGTTCGTATTTGATGTTGGGGTGGCGCTTGGCAGCGGCATCCATTTCTTCTTTGAGCATGCCTTCATAGACCGGGCTGACGGTGTATTTGGGGCCACCAAACACCTTGGCGCCGATTTTTTCGGCATATTTGAAGGCATATTCAGCTACACTCTTGCAGTGACCACGGGTAATCATCTCGGTGCGGTAGGCCACTTCGTTGTCGCCTTCGCCTTCGCGCCATTCTTTGGCGCCGTAGGCATCGCCGACCGCCATGCGGATGACGGCGATAGGCGAATAAGCACCGGCCACGGTACGTACCCCGGGGATGCGCCGACCGGTACGTACAATCACAGTGCCGTCGACTTTTTCACGCAAAATAGCATTGGGACTGCCCACATCGCCGGTGATTTCGGGGGTAATGGTGGCAGCCTTGATGCCAAGCCCCGACTTGAGCATCGCTTCGGCGGCCTCGTTGACCACGGCGTTTTTGGTGGCGCGGCGATTGGCGAGGCTTAAATCGAAGCGCACTAAATCGACTTTGACACCCGTCACGGCGGGGTCAATGACCCGTAAACCCTCTTCGAGTAGCTCTTGACCAGTTTGGTCACCCTCGAGCACAATAATTGTACGCGTCATAACAGGCTCCTTGTAAACATTTTGCTTGTGCCAAGAATAACACGGATTTGTTAAATCTTAACAGAGTCCTAGCCGTAGGTGGGATGTTGCGGCCAACCCGCTGGCGAATCTTCGAAATCTTGTTGGCGACCATAGGGAGTGATGTCGAGGAAGGCATCGAAACTCGTCAAGCCTTCGACACCCCGTTGTTGGGTGCTGTAGGTGTGATAGACTTGGCCATCGAGTTGGAAAAACACACTCACCCCTTGGCCTTCGCCCCCTTCGGGGGTCGACATCGCAAAATCGTAATTAAACGTGTTGCGAAACGCCGAATACATCGGGAAGCGAATGCCGGCCTTTACTTTGTGATCAAGGATTTTTGCGATGGGGGCGTGGGCCACAATCGCAAACGTGGTGTCGCGCTTGGCGAGACTAGATAGATCACACAGCGAGTTCATGTAGCTGGTACAGACGGGGCAGCCGACTTCCCAGTCTATACCAAACATGAAGTGATAGATGATGAGTTGGCGTTGGCCTGCAAACAAATCAACAAAACGCACTTCACCCTGATCATCGTCAAACAGATAATTTTCGACCGCTACCATCGGCAAGCGCCGGCGGGCGGCATTGACGCGGTCACGCTGGCGTGTCAGCTCTTTTTCGGCCAGCAACAATTCTTGGCGGGCCTGTGCCCATTCGTCACGAGTGGTAATTAATGGATGGGGGATTTCGCTCATGGTTGTCCTCTAATTGTTTTCAGGGCGCCCCGTCTGCCAGCTCACGTCACGAATCGGCGCCAGGATGGCTTGGACGCGGGCGACCAAGGCTTCGTCGAGGGGTGATTCCAACGCGATGACGTTTTTTTCGATTTCGGCGATACTCGACGCACTCGCTAGCGTGCTGGCCACCCCCGCTTGCGCGACGGCGTATTGGAGCGCCAATTGGGCGATGTCGACCCCTTGTGCCGCACAAAACGCCACCGCCTCGGCACATACCGCCTTGATTTGGGGAGTTGCCGGGTGCCAGTCAGGCGGGCCTTGGGGGGTAAACAAGCCCATGCCCAGCGGTGCCGCGTTGACCACCCCCACCTTGCGGTTGGCAAACAGGGGGAGCATTTTTTGCAAACGAGTATTGCTGAGCATCAGGTAACAATAGGCAATCACGGCATCGATGTTGGTGGCGGCGAGGACTTTGGGGAATATCGCCAGCGGATAACCACTCACTCCCACCAAACCGATTTTGCCTTGGGCTTGGAGCTGGCGCAGCGCTGGGATGGTGTGGGTGATGACATAATCGATGTCCACGTATTCGATGTCGTGACAATAGACCACATCGACATGTGTGACACCGAGGCGCTTCATGCTCTGCTCGAGTTCGTGCACCACCCGGGTCGGCGAAAAATCGGTGCCGGCGTCGCCATACTGGCCGACCTTGGTCGACAGCACGTAGCGGTCGCGGGGGATGCCAAACAACGCCGCCCCGAGGATTGTTTCGGCGCGAGTCGAACCATAGGCCGGCGCTACATCGAAATAATTGACGCCCATCGCTAGGGCGCGATGGACGATCCGGATGCCTTGGGTTTGGTCGACGGCGCCAAACACGCTGCCGAGTGCAGACCCACCTAATCCGAGTGCCGACACACGGAGTTCCGTGTTGCCGAGGAAGTTGTGGCGCATCGGAATCTCCTTGTGTATGCGATTCGCCATTCCTGTAGCAAGCTCACTACAGGAATAGCGATGAACGAGTTATCCCAACAAGGCGTCTTTGGTCATCACGCCTCGGCTGACCAAATCGCGGTAGCGCACGATAGTGTCTTTGACTGCTTGGTCGAGGGGGGTATAGGGTAACTTGCCAATCAACGCTTCGAGTTGGTTGTTCTCGTATTCGTCGGGGAAGGGCAGGGTGTCGCTGGTGCAGGTGATTTTGCCGGCCACACTGGGTACTACGGCCTCGATGGCTGCGATGATATCGGGCACGCTGGCCAAACTGCCACGGATATTGAACATGTCGGCGCCGGCAAACGGCACCCGCGCACAGGCAATGAAGGTGTTGGCGACGTCATCGGCATAGTGGTAGTCGGCCCGTCCGCCAAACGGAATGTGGTAGGGCTGGTCGACTGCCGCCGCAAACATCGCTTTGGTGGGGGTCGATGTCATCCCTTGGTCGCGGCCGGTGCCATAGACGATGTAGGGGCGCAAGGCAATGCTGGGGAACTTTTGTTCGTGCCAATACACCCGCGCCGTGCCTTCGTTGGCTTGCTTGTAGACGCCATACAGGGTAGTGGGGTGGCCAACCATGCCGTGGCTGATTTCGCCACTATTGCCGTCGGCGGCGTCATAGACGGCCACAGACGAGGCATAGACTACTTTGTTGATGCGATCTTTGCGTTTGTTGGCCGCCTCAAACATGTTGACGGTACCGACCACATTGACGCTCGCCCCGAGTGATGGATTGGCGCGACAAAACGGTACTTGCAGGGCTGCCAAGTGGATGATGTGGGTGATGTCGTGGTCGTCAAGGGTTTTTTCGACGGTGGCCAAATCGGTGACATCGCCATTCACAAAGGTGATTTTGGCCAAATCACTGTCGCTCATCAATTGCTTGAGGCGCTTGGGATCACCACCAATATCGAGGATGACCGGTGGCATCCCTTGATTGACCAAATTGCGTGCCACCCATGAGCCGATACAGCCGAGGGCACCGGTCAGTAAAAATCGATCAGCCATCACAACCTCCTTGTTATGAAAAAAACAGTAGGGGCGACAGGACTAGGCTTCCAACATGGTTTCGGCGGCCCGTTTGCCGATTTCGACGGCGAAATTAGTGCCCCGATCCCACGGGTAGACATGGCTCATACTGGCCCAGTACAATCCAGCCAGCGGCGTTTTGATGGTGGGGATATTGGCGCTGTGGTTGACGGGGGCCACCGGTTGGGCATAGCGCTCACGGTGCACCCAGGCATCCCGAATCCAGCTGGCGTCAAAGGCCGGGTTGATACGGGTCAGTGCCGGGATAAAGCGTTGCAAAATAGCATCTTTGTCCATGGTCATGTATTCATGGTCTACCGGCACATAATCACCACAATAAATCAGATGATCGCCGTTGTAGTGGGCTGCATCCACAAAGTGGGTGTGCTCGACGATGGCCAGCATCGGGAATTCTGGTTTGGGCGTATTAATCCAATAATCGCCGCTAGTGAGGGGTTGTTTCAAGGCAATCGTAATCACCATCGCCCCCAGCGAATTGAGCGACGTCAGGCTGGATGTATAGGCGGCGGGTAAATTGGGCACAATCCGTTTGAGCATATCAGGGCCGCTGGTGACCAGCACCTTGTCGCTGGTGATGACTTCGCCATTGGCGGCGGTGGCAAACCAATGATTGCCGTCGTAGTTGAGTGATGATAGGGGGCGATTGAAGTGGAACTTGACCCCTTTGGCCACTAGGGCTTTGACCAAATCATCGGCGAGGGCTTGGAAGCCTCCTTGGTAATAGCCCAATTTAAAGGTGCGGGCTTTGAAGCGCGACCACAACCAGGCCATATTGACTTTTTCGGCATAGGGACCAAATTTGCCTTTGAGCAACGGCTCGATGATGGCGCGATAGGCCTTGTCGCCCATCACCCGTTGACTCCAAGCCATGGCCGTTTCGCGTTCGAGTGAGCGCCAATCACGGACGACATATTTGAGCCAGGCAATACTAAACCCAAAGCGCACCCGATCGACAAACGGCATCAGCGGCAGCTGGAGCACTTTGATGGGGCTATCCAGCGCCCAGGTACGGTCACGCCACCATTGTACGGTGCGGGGTGATTTAAAAAATAATTTGTGACCGGTGCCGATTTGATTGAGCAAATCACGGATGTCGTGGTCGGTTTCAAACAAATGATGATAAAAGCGTTCGAGCGGCCATTCCCAGGCATCGCTCCCCTTAAACCCCGACGCCAACCCACCCGCTTGGGAGGCGGCTTCGCAGATGGTGACTTGGTGGCCGGCGTTTTGGAGATGATAGGCGGCGGTCAAGCCAGCATAGCCCGCACCCACAATCAACACGTGCATGGTTATTCTCCTTGACGAGCGTCAACTGCCCGCCCAAAATCATCCCAACTCATTTGTTCGCGGAGCATATACCAGGCACCCAGCAGAGTAATCGGTAGCCACAGGGCCACATGCAACACGAGGGTATAGCCGGTGGCCAGCGCTTGGCTGATGCCATAGCGTTGCAACACCAAAATCCCCGGCACATCGAACGTACCGGCGTAGCCGGGGGTCGACGGCAAAGTCGTAGCGAGATTGACGACGGCCGTCATCAACATCAGCACGGTGAAATCGACGTGGAACGGGAAGCCTTGCATAATCACCCAATACTTGCCCGTTTCGGTCAACCAAATCAACGCCGACGACGCAAAAATAACCAACATTTCGCGTGGGCTTTTGAGCGACTGCAATCCACTGACAAATTTGGTAACGATGTCGCTGCCCATGCTGGCAAAGCGCGCCGGCAAGAAACGCGTGGCCATCCATTGCCACAGCCGCAAAAACTGGGCTGGGCGTGATGCCAACACCAAAAAGAAGAGCAATGCCACGCCAAACACCACACTAAATACCGTCACCACTTGGGTGTAGACGGCAGGCAACGGGGCGAAGGGCAACGTGACAAAGACAAACAGTAACATAATCAGACCATCAAACAAGCGCTCGAGTACCACGGTGGCTAGCGAGGCGCTCATCGATATTCCTTCGCGCCGGCGCAACACATACGAGCGCAACACCTCGCCGGCGCGGGCGGGGTAGACGTTGTTACCCATATAGCCGATGACCACCACCGGCCACAAACGCCGCATCGAGACGGCGGCGATGGGGCGCAACATGGCCTGCCAGCGCCAGGTGCGGATGACTACGGCGATGGTATAGACAGCCACCGCAGGGATAATCCACCAGTAGTTGACTGACTGTACCACCGTCCAGAAATCAGCGAAATTTAACCCTTGGAAGGCAATATACAGACAAACGGCACTTATAATCAGCCCAATCCACAATCGTAGCTTTTTCACGCATTCCTCACACAATAGGTCATTTGATGTATACTACAGCCATCTTAAACGTCAACGCGGGCAGTGTCAACGGTAATCGCCTACGGATGATCGTCGATACCGACAACAACCGGCCCACGGCGCCCACGGCGGATCGTCGATACCCAACGGGTAAGGGCGATTCTTCCACGGCTATGCCGTGGCCAATCGGCTATAATCGTATTGATGGGTCATACCACATATCGCCCGTTCTCCAAATAATGTAAAGGACTACAATGGGTATCTCAATTGGGTTCATTTTCCCCAATCAACTGTTTGATACAGTACCGATTGTAGCGTATGTCGACCAGCTTTTTTTGATTGAATATACCCTTTTTTTCGGCGAAAAAAAGAATATCACTAATTTTCATCAAAATAAATTAGTGTTACATCGAGCGTCAATGAAGGCGTATTATGAAAACGAATTATCTCGCTTTGATGCACATTATATCGACTATGCCCAGTCAGATTTTGCAACTATTTTTGGCAAATTCACCGATGTCACAAAAATAGTGACCTATGAACCAAAAGATTTTTTACTCGAGAAACGCATAAAAAAACATTGCCAAGATGCGCTGATTGCACTCGAATTTATTCCCAATCCGGGGTTTTTGACCCCACCAGAAATATACAATGAATACTTCCAAAACCGTAAATATTTTATGACCCCTTTTTATATCGAACAACGCAAGCGCTTGCATATTTTGGTCGATCAAAAGGGCAAACCACTGCATGATAAATGGACATTTGATAGCGAAAATAGACAGAAGCTGCCCAAAAACGTCACGGTCCCCTTACCGCAATTTTTTGGGCAAAATCAATATGTGGCCGATGCCAAAACATATGTCGCCCAGCATTTTGCGCACAATCTGGGGGACACGAATCATTTTATCTACCCCACCACCCGCCAAGAAGCCCAAACCGCCGTGCAGGTGTTTTTGACAGAGCGATTCGCCCAATTTGGGCCGTATGAAGATGCAATTTCTACGAGCCATGCGTTTAATTTTCATAGTCTGTTATCTGCGTCGCTCAATATCGGCCTGATTACCCCCCGTGAAGTGGTGGACGACACACTCCAGTTTGCCGCCAAAAACAATGTGCCGTTTGCCTCGCTCGAAGGGTTTATCCGCCAAATCATCGGCTGGCGCGAGTTCATGATGATTGTGTATGAGCGCGATGGTGTCAAAGAACGCAATGCAAACTTTTTTCAGCACAAAAGAACATTGCCTAGTTCGTTTTATAACGGTACCACCGGCATCAAACCCGTCGATGATGCCATCAAAAAAGCCCTCAAATATGGTTACAGTCACCATATTGAGCGCTTGATGATTTTGGGCAATTTCATGTGTCTGTGTGAGGTAGACCCCCATGAAATTTACCGTTGGTTTATGGAGTTTTATATTGATGCCTATGACTGGGTGATGGTGCCCAACGTCTATGGCATGAGTCAATATGCCGATGGGGGCTTGATTACCACCAAGCCCTATATTTCTGCGTCAAATTACATTTTAAAAATGAGTGATTATACCAAAAACGACCCATGGTGCGAGATTTGGGATGGGTTGTTTTGGCGATTTTTGCACAAAAACAGCGCCACAATTGCGGCGAATTCACGCATGGGGATGCTTTTGAAATCAACCGATATGACCAAACATCACGCCAAAATAGCCAAAGCCGAGCTGTTCCTCAATGAAAATTTCCCGATACCACCAACCTAGTGCTGCGTCATGTCGCTCTGCCAATAAGCACAAGTTCGAGGCATGTCTTCGAACAATCCAACAGTCCTGCGAGAACTACCGCCACACGAAATACCCCACCACCAGCACCAACGCCACTATCAACATGTCGCGGCGGCGCTGGGTCGTTTCCATGCGCTGGAGTTGCCGTTCGAGGCGGCGCATATCGACCCGCAACTGCCCTTGCTCGAGTTGGTTGAGCACCCCATCGAGGCGCTGTGGCAACCCGATTAATTGCCGTCCCAGCTTGATGGCCCCATCGATTAGTGACCCCTGGCCATCTTTCAACCAGCGTTGTGCGAGTGGTTGCGCCGCCCGAAAGAAATTAATCTCGGGGTCGAGCATCGTCACCACCCCACTCAACAACCCCAAGGCCCGGCCCAGATAGACTACGTCTTGGGGTAACTGGAACGGCAAGCTCAGCATCACATCACGGGTGTCGTAGGCGATGCTTTTGACGTCAATAGTGCGCAAATCGGCGATGCTGCGGTCAAACACATCGGCCAACACCCGGCGCAAGACACGCTGGATATCGTCTCGGTCGGCCTCCGGCAAAATCATCCCCAAATCGTCAAAGGCCTGCATCAAGCGGGGCACATCGTTGCCCACCATGGCAATCACCCCCGCCCGTAAATGTTTTTGCAATGGGGCCGGCACATGCGCCACCGCCCCGAGGTCGAGGAGCGTCAGGGTCCAATCACCATTACCCTTGGGCACAATCAACAAATTGCCCGGGTGGGGGTCGGCGTGGAAGGTGCCATGCACAAAGCATTGCGTAAAAAAAATGTCGAGTAATTGGGTCGCTACCGCTTTGCGGTCAATCCCGGCAGCGGTCAGCGCTTCACCGTTGTCGGGACTGATCCCGTCCACCCAGTCCATCACCAACACGTCACGATTCGACAAATCGGGGTGGATGACGGGCAATGCCACGCGGGGCATTTGGTCGAGAAATCCCGCCAAGGTGGCGTTGTTGTTGGCTTCGATGCGATAATCCAGCTCTTGGCGTAAGACCAAGGCGAATTCGTCAAAAATGCGCTGTAAATCGACTCGCTGTCGGATCAAGGGATAGTTTTTGATCAAGCGCACAATCGCTTGCACCGCTGCCAAATCGGTGGCAATCACGGTGTGGATGCCTGGGCGCAATACCTTGATGGCCACCAGCCGTTGATCATCACGCCGGCGCGCTTTGTAGACCTGCCCCAGCGACGCCGCCGCCACCGGTGTGCTATCAAAATCCTCCATCACGTCGTCGTACCGCTGTCCCCACGCCGCCACAAATACGGGGACGATTTGGGCAAAATCAACGGGGGGCACCTGGTCGCGTAAATCGGCGAGAATGGCCGTAACCGGCGCCGGCAATACATCGACCCGCACACTGAGAAACTGCCCCAGTTTGATGGGCACGCCGCCGAGGTCAATCGCTAGCCGCCGGAAGCGCCGTGCTAAGCGCACCCAACGCCGAATCGTGCTATTCCCAAACCAACGGCCGAATACGATGTCGTAGAAAAAAATATGCACGACAATGCGCAACAGCGAGAAATATAATCGCCAAAATCGCCAGTGGTTCACAGTGATATCCTTTAGGTGACGAGAATTCACTACGCATAGTGCTTCCCTTTTATTATACCGACTTGTGTCTAAGCACCGAAAAAGCATGTGTTGTCAAAAAAACAGCCACGTATGCCCATGATTTTATGGCGAGCGGTATTTTTTATGGCGGATTGTAATATGAAGTGCGACAGCTAAAACGGAAATGAATTCCCACTGA
>JBBAWW010000066.1:0-9469 GCA_040397035.1 Roseiflexaceae bacterium
AGTTTGCCCAACGGTGACAATTTGCGCCAGCGCTTCAATGGGCCCTTCAACCGTTTTACCAACCCATTGAAAAAGTTCTTGTAACTGTGTTGAAAATGTCTTTAGAGGAGATTCATCTTCTACATCAAGTTTAAAGTTATCACGAAATGACTCAATAAACGAAACCAATGGATTGGGAGATTGCCCTGTTGTCGGTTCCAACTCGGGATCTGCTTTTTTGCCAATCCGTTGTAAATCAGTGGTCAGACCGGTCGCAATTGCACCTTGTTTGTCTTTGGCGTCGATTTCGAGGCTGGCGATGCGGTCATCGTACTTGGCTTCGAGTTCGGCGCGGATCTCGATGCGGGCTTCGTCGTCGATATGCGTGACAATGTAGGCCGCAAAGTAGAGCACGCGCTCGAGGTTGCGGGGGGTGATGTCGAGCAACAGGCTCAAGCGGCTTGGTGAGCCTTTGACGAACCAAATATGGCTGACCGGAGTGGCCAGTTGGATGTGGGCCATGCGTTCGCGGCGGACTTTCGAGCGGGTGACGGTGACGCCACACTTGTCGCAGACCACACCGCGGAAGCGCACACGCTTGTACTTACCACAGTAACATTCCCAGTCACGGGTAGGACCGAAGATTTTTTCGCAGAACAGACCATCACGCTCGGGTTTGAGTGTGCGGTAGTTGATGGTTTCGGGTTTGGTAACCTCACCATGTGACCACGCCAGAATCGCCGCGGGCGACGCAAGGCTGATGCGAATCGAGCTGAAATCGTTGATCTCGAGCATACGTAATGCACTCCCTAGGGATAACCCCTGCTATTCGTCGCGTTCCCGACCAGAAATGTTGATGCCGTCGAGCTGGACCATGTCGCCGTCGGCGTCGTCGTTGAGCTGGACTGGTTCTTCGTTTTCGGACAAGACGTCGACCGATAGACCCAATGACTGTAGTTCCTTGATCAATACCTTGAATGACTCTGGCACACCGGCCTCTTGAATCGTCTCGCCTTTGACGATGGCTTCGTAGGTCTTGACACGACCAACCACGTCGTCGGACTTGACGGTGAGCATTTCCTGCAAAATATAGGCAGCGCCATAGGCTTCGAGCGCCCAGACTTCCATTTCACCGAAGCGCTGACCACCAAACTGTGCCTTACCACCCAACGGCTGCTGGGTAACCAAGCTGTAGGGGCCAGTCGAACGGGCGTGGATTTTGTCTTCGACTAAGTGGGCCAATTTGAGCATATAAATATACCCAACAGTGACCGGGTTGTGGAATTGTATGCCGGTACGACCGTCAAACAAGCGCACCTTGCCGTCTTGGGGCAAGCCGGCTTTATCCAACCAGGCTTGAATGTCTTCTTCGCTGGCACCGTCGAACACGGGGGTTGCGATCCGCATCCCGAGCCGTTCAGCCGCCCAACCAAGGTGGGTTTCGAGGATCTGACCGAGATTCATACGGCTTGGTACACCGATGGGGTTGAGGATGATGTCAACCGGTGTGCCGTCTTCGAGGAAGGGCATGTCTTCGACGGGCAAGATGCGGCTGACCACACCCTTGTTGCCGTGCCGACCGGCCATTTTGTCCCCTGCCGAAATTTTGCGCTTTTGACAGAGCAAAATCTGGACTTTTTGGTTGACGCCGACGGCCAAGTCGACATCGTTGTTTTCGGTGCGGTCAAAGCGCTTGACGCCGATGACCTTACCACGCACGCCGTTTTGGACGCGCAACGAGCTATCTTTGACTTCGCGGGCTTTTTCACCAAAGATGGCGCGGAGCAAACGCTCTTCGGCCGTCAATTCGGTTTCACCCTTGGGGGTGATTTTGCCGACGAGGATATCATTGGGGTGGACTTCGGCACCGACATAGATGATACCGCGGTCATCGAGGTTGCGTAGGCTTTCGGGGCCGACGTTGGGGATGTCGCGGGTGATTTCTTCGGGTCCGAGTTTAGTTTCGCGCGCTTCGATTTCGTAGCGTTCGATGTGGATCGAGGTAAAGACGTCTTCGCGTACCAAGCGCTCGCTGACGAGGATGGCGTCTTCGAAGTTCCCACCTTCCCACGGCATGAAGGCCACCAGCACGTTTTGACCGAGGGCCAATTCGCCGTTTTCGGTGGAAGAACTATCAACGATAACTTCGTTGCGCTTGACCCGTTGGCCACGCACCACCGAAGGACGTTGGTTGATACAGGTATCTTGATTCGAGCGCATGAATTTACGCAAGCGGTAAGTGTCGGTAATGAGGGCGTTTTCGTCGTTGTAAAGCAGATTCCCCTGCAAATCACAGCGATTGATGACGATGGTGTCGCCGGTCACACTCACCACCACGCCGTCATGACGGGCCACAATGACCTGACCACTATCACGGGCAGCCAAATGCTCGATGCCGGTACCGACAATCGGTGCGTCGGGGCGCAACAAGGGCACCGCTTGGCGTTGCATGTTGGAACCCATCAAGGCTCGGTTGGCGTCGTCGTGCTCAAGGAAGGGGATGAGTGCCGTCGAGACACTGACCACCTGTTTGGGCGAAACGTCCATGTAGTCGATTTTGGAGACTTGCATGTCTTCAAATTCACCGTTGTAGCGGCATGATACTTCGTAATCGATGAAGCGGCCTACTTCGTTGACCACGGCGTTAGCCTGGGCAATCGAGTAGCGCTCTTCTTCGTCGGCGGTGACATATTTGACGTCGCGTGACACGACAGGGTCGATTTTGATGGTGCGCAACGGCAACCCGGCGATTTGTTTGGCCATTTCAGGACTGATGTCCATGCCGGCTTCACCAATGGTTTTGCCCGTCTTGGAGTCGACGATGTCTTCACGCAATCGTTGACCGGTAAACATGGCGGCCGAGGCGAAGGTGAGGATGTTTGTAGGTGGATTAGTCGTATCTTCACTTTCGGGGTCTTTTTGTGATACACCATTCAATACCGACCCCAATGCAATCAACAAATCGCCGGTCGTCAAGTTGCGATATTCGCGAGTCGCAACAATTGTCTTGCTGCCCTTGACATGGGCTTCTTTGGCATCTTCGAGGATACCGGCTGCCGTGGGCAATTCGCGGTACACACGGCGATAGGGTGTCTCGAGAAAGCCCATTTCGTTGACACGGGCATAGGTCGACATGGTACCAATCAAGCCGATGTTGGGACCTTCGGGCGTTTCGACGGGACAAATCCGACCGTAGTGGGAATGGTGGACGTCGCGGACTTCGAAGCCGGCGCGATCGCGGCTCAAGCCACCAGGTCCAAGAGCCGACAAACGCCGTTTGTTGGTGAGCTCGGCCAACGGATTGGTCTGGTCCATGAATTGTGACAACTGCGAACCACCAAACCACTCGCGGATAGCCGCTAGCACCGGTCGGATGTTGATTAACGCATTGGGGGTGGCACTTTCGGATTCGACCAACGACATGCGCTCTTTGATGACGCGCTCCATGCGCAACAAGCCGACGCGGAATTGTTGTTGGATCAATTCACCTACCGTGCGCACGCGCCGGTTGCCCAAATGGTCGATATCGTCGGCCTTGAAGGCAGGGTGGTTGTTGTTGAGCAAAATAATCCGCTCAATGATTTTGAAAATGTCGCGGTCAAGCAATACCCGGATATCGAGGCTGGGCGGGTCGGTGACACCGTCGCGCTCGTAGAGGTTTTTGTTGAGTTTGTAGCGACCCACTTTGGCCAAATCGTAACGACGCTCGCTGAAGAAATAAGACTCCAGCAATGATTTGGCATTATCAAGGGTCGGTGGGTCACCTGGGCGCAAGCGCTTGTAAAGCTCAATCAAGGCTTCTTTGGAATTGCGCGTGCTGTCTTTGTCGAGCGTCGTGCGCAAATATTTGTGGTCGTATTTTTCTTCGAGGGTGCCGAACACTTCTTCGACGTGCTCGCTATGCCCGTGGTTGACCAAATCGCTGTCGTCACACCAGTGGCCTTCGCCATTGGAGCCCGCTTGCCATGCCAAAATCGCCCGTAACAACACCGTTACTGGCATCTTGCGCTTGCGGTCTACTTTGACCGAAATAATATCGCGCTTGTTGGTCTCGAATTCGAGCCAGGCACCGCGGTTGGGGATCAATTTGGCGGAGTGCATTTTGCGGCCGGTGTTGGCATCGTCTTCGGCACTGAAATACACACCCGGTGAACGAATCAGCTGTGATACCACCACACGCTCGGCACCGTTAATTACAAACGTGCCGTTTTCGGTCATTTGCGGGAAGTCACCGAGGAAGGTGTCGCTCTCTTTGATTTCGCCCGTGCTCAAAATGCGCAATTGGACATTCACGCGCAATGGCGCCGAGAAGGTCAAATCATATTCGCGACATTCATGCTCGTTGTGGCGGGGGGTACCGAAATGGAAATCGCCGAAACGTAATTCGAGATTTTTGCCCGTGAAATCAGTAATAGGCGAAATCTCACGAAACAACTCCTTTAAACCTTCGGTGCGGAACCAACCGAAACTGCGCATTTGGGTTTCGATGAGATTGGGCACCTCGATGGCATCGCGCTCTTGACCGAATGTGTGCCGTGCGACCTTTTCACCCGTGGGCATATTGGGCAATACCAACGGCGGCAGGGCAACGTGACGATGAGTAGGAGACATGGAAACCTCGCTTTGTTCGGGCGGTAACCAAGGGGCAACAAATGTGCATAAACACACGACAATGCAAAAAACACCCCACCCGGCGATTTTCGTCTTTGTTTGACGGTACTGCCTGGTAGTTGTTATCTGCGATTCATCGTGCGCGGTTCCTGTCATGACGGTGTACGAAGCGTACTGCCATATACAGCGAATTAGAATAATACTATAAATGGGCACTTTCGTCAAGAGCACATGTGCAAATCACCCGTGAAATGGTTTTCTGATAAATTGCTGATACAAAAAACACCGTGTCATTACCATTAATCCTACACTATTTCACAATCTCATAGTAGCTTAACTATGAAAAATATCAGCTCAGCGAGATGTGTTACAATAATGCACACCTACATAGGTCACGTTGATGATAATATAAATTGTGTTGTAAAGGGTAATACTATGCCTATTGTTGTCGGTATCCGTTTTAAGGATTCCGGAAAAACATACTACTTTGACCCGACCCAAACCGATGCCGTGGTACAGGGCCAATATGTGATTGTCGAAACTGCCCGCGGCCTCGAAATGGCGCGGGTGTCCGAATTACCGCACGAAGTCGAAGAATCAGCGATTGTGGGCGAGCTCAAACCGGTGATTCGCCATGCCACTCCCGAAGACGATGTGCGTTGGAAGCAACTCAATAGTCGCCAAGATGAATTGATTAAACGCTGCCAAGAAAAAATCGACGAGCACGAATTGCCGATGGGGCTGGTCAAAGCTGAATATAGTTTTGATGGCTCGCGCTTGACGTTTTATTTTACGGCTGACAAACGGGTGGACTTCCGCAATCTGGTGCGTGATTTGGCGCGCACCTTCCGGACGCGCATCGAATTGCGCCAAATCGGCCCGCGCGACGAAGCCAAACTGCTCGGTGGCATCGGCCCGTGTGGACGGATTTTGTGTTGTGCAACGTTTTTACCCGACTACGCCCGTGTCTCGATCAAAATGGCTAAAGACCAAGATTTGCCCCTCAATCCCAGCAAAATCAGTGGTGTGTGTGGGCGCTTGTTGTGTTGTCTGGCCTACGAACACGAACAATACATCGAGATGAAGGCCGAAATGCCTCGCCGTGGCATGTGGGTGCAAACGCCTGAAGGCCCAGGTGAAGTGGTCAATGTCAACGTGCTGCGGAGCACGGTGACGGTGTTGTTGTCGGCCACGGGGGTGCCCGAAGAGTTTTCGCCCCAAGTCATCCAAGAAACAACCAATGAAGTGGCCAACCAAGCCAAAGCGCGTAACGCCGAAGGGATTACGCCGGCGGTATCACATCAGCGCAACCGTGGCGAGCGCCGCTTGCTACGCGAAGAATTCGAATCATCGGATATGTTGGCCGCCTTGGCGGCCCTCGAAGATAAACCAGACGAACAAGCACGAGGCGACGATATCGGCGCTACCGTCCGCCAGAAGCCGACGGATAATCGCCGCGACGACCGTCGCAATGCGCCACCGATGCAAGATCGCCGTGGCCCGGATAACCGCCCCACTGCCGATCGGCGGCCGGGCTTTGCGCCTAGCGATGCTCGCTCACCGCGCCCCGATGCCCCGCCGCGCCCCGATGCCCCGCCACGCCCCGATGAGCGGCGTAATGCGCCATTTACGCCCCGCCCAGCCCAAGCTGGCGAGCGTCGCCCCGAAGCCCCGCCCCGCAACGAACGCTTTGTGCGCCCCGATGCGCCGGCGCGGAGCGACAATCCGGTGCGTGAGGAACGCTTTGTGCGCCCCGATGCGCCGGCGCGGAGCGACAATCCGGTGCGCGAGGAACGCTTTGTGCGCCCCGATGCGCCGGCGCGGAGCGACAACCCGGTGCGCGAGGAGCAGATAACTCCGCCTACTGACCGTCCTGAGCGTCCCGCCTTGCAACCCGAGCGCCGCCGCATGCACCCCGATGGTGGTAATGCCCCTGCACGTGACGAACGGCCAGCGCGTGACAATCGTTCGTTTGAGCGGCCTGCACCCCGTCCGCGCGACGAACAACGTCCCGAACGCCCCGCCTTGCAACTCGAGCGCCGCAGTGTGTCGCCACCGCCCCCACCGCCCCCCGCACCGACGAGCCCCGATGTGAGTAGCGCCGATGACCAGTATTCGGTGCCACAAGTGCCACCAGTGGCGCAACGCAACGACGGCGATATCCTGCGGCGGCGCCGGCGTAAATTAGGTGGCGGCGAGTAGATAAATTCAAATGTGCAGTGAGAAAGTGTAATCTATTTTCTTACTGCAATACCTACGCCAATCTACGCCGCTCGTTGGTTGTGTAGCGGTGCATTGATACGCCCAAGTGCTAAAATTGTGTAATCAATCGGTGATTTTAATTCGTTGTGCAATTTTGGCGGAAGTAATTTTAAATCATCCGTGTGTTTTGGTGCAACAGCAACCGCAGTCGTTATTTTCCACTAGCGTATGGTGCACAGGGTCCGCAATGGTTGCGGAGTCGCTCCCCCTTTCTCCGTCATTCCATGACCACGATCGTGAAATATCCTACCGAGTGCACACTCCGCCGCGCGCCTATGCGGTGGCAAGCCCCGGGAGATTCCACGCTGCACAGACGCAGCCTGCTGCGTCTCTCCGGTTGCCATCGCAACCGGCATGGAATGACGCTAGGGATGAGATTTTGGCGTAGGTATTGGGTATTGGGAAAATGCAAAATTGAAAATGCTCATCATTTTGCTCCTTTGGGGCTGGGGCTCTGGGTTCAGTCCTGATGGGGCGAGCTGAGCTCGTTCGGGGCAACGCCCGGGTATTCGATTATTCAGCCTTAGATTTATAGCTCAATCCCACATATAGCGTTCATCAAATTGGATGTCGTATTTCTTCAACAGATTGCGGTATTCATTTTGAAACGTTTTTTTGCGATGATGTTCAGCCTGGTTGGCGATATATTTTTCCACCACGCCCCGGGCTTTGGGGTTGACCGAAAATATCCCGTAACCACCCAGCTAATGGAAATCAGCATAGCGCGCGCCTTTGGTCTTGAGCCATTTGGAAGATCCCGTTTTGATCTCTTGTACCAACTCTGCCGGTGCACATGTGCGCGGATGGACAATCAAGAGATGGATGTGATCGGCGACCGAGCCAGTTTTGAGCAGCGTTCCTTTTTGGTTTGCAACAATTCCGCCAATGTACGCATGGAACTCATCCCGGATATCGTCGGCAAGAATCGGTTCACGGTACTTCGTCGAGAAAACCAGATGGACTAAGATTTGTGCGAGTGATTGCGGCATACGGTTATATCCTTTCTTGTCACTAATACCGAAATTGATACCGAAATTGATACCGAAATTGGTACGGAAATTGGGTGGATACTTTTGCATGGCGCCCCTTTGGGGCAATGGGGAACGCACATCAACGTGGTGATGACACGACAAGACCGGGGTTTGTTACATGCGCAAGGGCGATGCCCTGTGCTGTCGCATGCCGCCCCTTTGGGGCAATGGGGAACGCACATCAACGTGGTGATGACACGACAAGACCGGGGTTTGTTACATGCGCAAGGGCGATGCCCTGTGCTGTCGCATGCCGCCCCTTCAGGGCTGGGGCTCTAGGTTCAGCCCTGAAGGGGCGAGCTGAGATCGCCCGGGGCAACGCCCTGGGTATTCGATAGCCCTGAAGGGGCGTAATGAGATCGCCCTGGGTATTCGATAGCCCTGAAGGGGCGAGCTGAGCGCGCACTAGACTTATAGATTATTATAATTCAGCCCTGAAGGGGCGAGCTGAGCGCGCCCGGGGCAACGCCCTGGGTATTCGATAGCCCTGAAGGGGCGTAATGAGATAACTCTGGGTTTTAATGGCGTATCTCTCCATGCTATACTGCATAATAATGCCCTATTTGGAGTATTGCCGGTATGTCGATTACCGATTTTGTGGCCAAAATGCAGGCCGACCACCTCGACCCTGCCGCGATTGCCGCCTTTCATGATGCCTATGCCCAATTGGCCAGTGGTGCCACCGGCATGATGCCCGAAGCCACCATCGCCCCCGTCACCGATTTGCCCCAGCTCGCCGACCTCGACCACTACCTGCCGGCCGGCCAACAAGCCCTCGCTCGCACCGTCGTGCTGCGCCTGAATGGCGGCTTGGGCACGGGCATGGGCCTCGAGCAGGCCAAATCGCTGTTGCTGGTGCGTGACGGCGACACCTTCCTCGATATCGTCGCCAAACAACACCGCCAGCTGATGAGCCAAACCGGCATTCCCTTGCCGTTGCTGTTTATGAATAGCTTCGCCACCGACGCCGATACCCGCGCCCTGCTGGCCAACTACCCCGATATCGCCGGCCACTACCTGCTCCAAGGCCGCGTCCCCAAGGTGCGCGCCGACAACTTGCAACCCGTGGCCTGGCCCGACCACCCCGCCCTCGAATGGTGCCCCCCCGGCCATGGCGAACTCTACCGCGTGCTGTGGAGTAGCGGCGCCCTCGACCAACTCATCGCCGATGGCTACGAATACCTCTTTTCGGCCAATATCGACAACCTCGGTGCCTCCTCCGATTTGCGTATCCTCGGCTATATTGCTAGCCACCAGATTCCCTTTTTGATGGAAGTCACCGCCCGTACCGACGCCGACCGCAAAGGGGGCCACCTGGCCCAAGCCAGCGATGGACGCTTGGTGCTGCGCGAAAGTGCCCAGTGCCCCAGTGACGATATGCAGGCCTTCCAAGACATCAGCCGCCACCGCTACTTCAATACCAACAACGTCTGGTTGGCGTTGCGCCCATTGCGTGACTTGCTGGCCCACTACGGTGGCTTTTTGCCGTTGCCGATTATCGTCAACCGCAAAACAGTCGACGTGCGTGATGCCGCATCCCCCGCCGTCATCCAGCTCGAAAGTGCCATGGGGGCTGCCATCGGCCT
>JBBAWW010000066.1:9569-18749 GCA_040397035.1 Roseiflexaceae bacterium
CCGCATCCCCCGCCGTCATCCAGCTCGAAAGTGCCATGGGGGCTGCCATCGGCCTCATCGCCGGTGCCCAAGCCGTCGTCGTGCCTCGCCAGCGCTTTATGCCCGTCAAAAACTGCCAGGATTTGCTGTTGCTCCGCTCCGATCGCTTTATGGTCAATGCGCAGTATCACGTGGTGGTCGTCGACGAACGCCCCCTGCCTACCATCCACCTCGATCAACGCTTCTACCGCGTCATCGCCGACTTCGAAGCGCGCTTTGCGCCGGGTATCCCCCGGCTGCACGACTGTAGTGCCTTGCACGTCGAGGGCAATATTACCTTTGCAGCTGATGTGACCATCAGCGGTGATGTGATCCTGCGCGCCGGTGATCTGGCGGTTCACCTCGCGCCCTACGCATTTTTCACCAGTGGAATACACGAAATTCAATGAAGAATTGGTTTTTTTCACAAAAAATGTTGCGCAAATGCGATGGTACGTAGTATAATTACATAATGTATGGATAAATGGAACGTATGGCACTATTTTGTAGTAAAGGACGAAGATGAAACGACTTAGTTACCTCGACGCATTGAAAAGTCGCGTGTTGATATATGACGGCGCCATGGGCACCAGCATCGATGATTACGATTTGACCGCCGAAGATTACGGCGGCGAAAGTACCTTTGGTAGCCGCGACTATTTAGTCATCACCCGCCCCAACATCATCGGCAACATTCACCGCTCCTTTATGGAAGCAGGCTGCGATGTGCTCGAGACCTGTACCTTCCAGAGCACCCGTCCGCGCCTCGAAGAATGGGGCCTGGGCGAACGGGTGGCCGAAGTCAATATCGCCGCGGCGCGTTTGGCCCGTGGTGTGGCCGACGAGTACGAAGCCAAAGATGGTCGGGCCCGCTACGTGGCCGGCTCGATTGGACCCACCGGTAAGTTGCCGTCGTCCAACGACCCGGCCTTGAGCGATGTGACCTTCCAACAGCTCAGCGATACCTTTTATGAGCAGGCCACTGCCTTGATCCACGGTGGGGTCGATTTGTTGTTGGTCGAAACCAGCGTCGACATCCTCGAAGTCAAAGCCGCCCTCGATGGCTTGCGCCGTGCCAAAGCCGATCTCAACCGTCCCGATGTGGCCGTGCAAGCGCAAATCTTCCTCGACATGAGTGGACGCATGTTGCTCGGTACCGACATCCCCGCCTATATCGCCACCATGGAAGCGATGCCGGTGGATGTGATTGGGCTCAACTGTAGCACCGGCCCCGAGCATATGCGCGAGGCGATTCAATATTTGACGACGCACTCACGCAAACCGATTTCGTGTATCCCCAATGCCGGTTTGCCCATCGAAGTGGACGGCGCCACGGTCTTCCCGATGGAGCCCGAACCCTTCGCCAAAATTCTTAGCGAATTTGTCACGCAGTACGGCGTGAATGTGGTGGGGGGGTGCTGTGGCTCTCGCCCCGCCCATATCGCCAAACTGCGCGCCCAAATCGGTGAAAATCCTGTGCCGGCCCCTCGTGAAATCGAATACATCCCCAGCCTTTCGTCGGGCATCCGTGCGGCCGCCATGCAACAAGACAGCACCTTGACGATGATCGGTGAGCGGGTCAATACGCTCGGTTCGCGCAAAGTCAAAAAATTATTGCTGGCCGATGATTATGACGGCGTGCTCGAAGTGGCCCGCGAACAGGTCGATAATGGCTCGCACATGCTCGATGTCTGTGTGGCCATGACCGAACGCAGCGAC
The DNA here is from genome assembly GCA_040397035.1 of Roseiflexaceae bacterium. Lineage (GTDB taxonomy): Bacteria > Chloroflexota > Chloroflexia > Chloroflexales > Roseiflexaceae > UBA965. The sequence goes on from JBBAWW010000066.1 coordinate 11,307, forward strand.
GAGCTCGAGCAGATGGTCATGTTGATTAAAAAACTGACCATGAACGTGGAATTGCCTCTCGTCATCGATACCACCGAAGCCGATGTGCTCGAGGCTGCCTTGAGCAGTTACCCGGGTCGGGCCTTGGTGAATTCGGTGTCGCTGGAAGGTGGTCGTGGTGAAAAAATCGACAAAATCATGCCCCTAGTGGCGCGCTATGGCGCTGCCACCGTGGCGATGACCATCGACGAAACGGGCATGGCGCATAGCGCCGCCCGCAAGCTCGAAATCGCCCAACGTATCGCCCAAATCGCCCGTGACGAATTTGGCGTGCCCCACGAAGCGTTGGTCTTTGACGTGCTGACCTTCCCCATTACGACGGGCCAAGAAGAATTGCGCAACGCCGCCGTCGAAACCCTCGAAGGCATCCGTTTGGTCAAACAGCACATTCCGGGCTGTTTCACCACCCTGGGCGTGAGTAATCTGAGCTTCGGTGTGGCACCGCATGCCCGCGCCGCCCTCAACTCGGTCTTTTTGTTCCATGCCCGCATCGCCGGTCTCGATACCGCCATCATCAACCCCACCCACGTCACGCCCTACGCCGAATTGCCGGCCGAGCAACGCGAAATCTGCGAAGATTTGATTTTTGCGCGCCGCGAAGACGCTTTGGCGCGCTACATTCAGTTTTATGATGTCAACGCCGATACCAGCGAGCGCGAAGTCAGCGACCCTACTGCGGGCATGACCGTCGATGAGCGCTTGTACTGGAAGATTTTGCATCGCAAAAAAGAAGGGGTCGAAGCCGACATCGAAGAATCCGTGCAACAGCGCCTGACCGTGCACGGTCTGCAATTGGGTGATGCCGTGGCAGCCACCCAAAACGCCGAAGGCTCGTCGCCCCAAGGGCTCGAAGCGGTAGCAGTGCTCAACAACGTGCTGTTGCCTGCCATGAAGCAAGTGGGTGATTTGTTTGGCTCCGGCCAGTTGATTTTGCCGTTTGTGTTGCAGAGCGCCGAAGTGATGAAAAAAACCGTGGCGCATCTCGAACGCTACCTCGACCGCCTCGAAGGTACCAGCAAAGGCAAAGTGGTGCTGGCGACGGTCTATGGCGACGTCCACGACATCGGCAAAAACTTAGTCAATACGATTATGTCCAACAACGGCTATACCGTGTATGACTTGGGCAAACAAGTGCCCGTCAACACCATCATCGAAAAAGCCATCGAAGTAGGTGCCGATGCCATCGGCTTGTCGGCGTTGTTGGTCAGTACCTCCAAGCAGATGCCCATTTGTGTCCAAGAAATGCACAAACGCGGCTTGAAATTCCCCATCTTGATAGGTGGCGCAGCGATTAACCGCCAGTATGGCCAACGTATCACCTTTATGGGTGACGATGCGATGTACGAAGCGGGAGTGTTTTATTGTAAAGATGCCTTTGAAGGGCTCGAAACGATGGACAAGTTGGTCGACAAAGCGCGGCGTGACCCCTTCCGATCCCAGGTGCGCGCCGATGCGATTACCGCCAAGGCCGAAAAAGAGCGTGGCCGCCAGACATTGACCACCCACGGGCGGGCGTCAGAGGCGACCGCCAATGTGCGCTCGGCCGTGCGCACCGATTTGCCGGTGCCGACGCCACCCTTTTGGGGCGCGCAAGTCGCCACCCGCATCCGCCTCGACGATGTGGTGGCCTGCCTCGACCGCAACGCCATGTACCGCCTGCAATGGGGCGCCAAAAACGCTAAGGGTAAGGAATGGGAAAAACTCAAGGCCGATTTCGATATCATGGTGCGCGATTTGGTGCGCGAAGCCGAGCGTGATGGCTGGCTTGAGCCCAAAGTGGTCTATGGCTACTTCCCGTGTCAATCCCAAGGCCATGATTTGATTGTCTATGATCCCACTGATCGTAGCAAAGAATTGACCCGCTTTGTATTCCCACGCCAACCCGAACGCGAACGCTTGTGTATCGCCGATTACTACCGTTCGGTGGAATCGGGTGAATACGACGTAGTGGCCTTGCAGGTCGTGACAATGGGCACCAAGGTCGATGATTTGACCGAAGAACTGCAAAAGCAGGGCGATTATAGTCGCTCATACTTCATCCACGGCTTGGGTGTGTCGCTGGCCGAGGCCTTGGCTGAATACGCCAACAAGTTGGTGCGCCAGAGCTTGGGGTTGACGGGTGAGCAAGGGCGGCGCTATTCGTGGGGCTACCCGGCCTGTCCAGACCTCGACGAGCATACCAAATTGTTTGCAATTTTGCCCACCGAGCGGATTGGTGTCACGTTGACTGAGGCGTATCAATTGATTCCCGAGCAAAGCACGGCGGCAATTGTGGTGCACCACCGCGAAGCCAAGTATTTTTCGATTGGGTCGGCTCGTGAGCGGGCAGAAGACGATGTTGCATCGTTGCAACAGTAACTACCGAAGGAGGGCACCCAATGAACGAGCAAATTGAACAGTTTCTTGCCTACTTGATGAAGGAACGCGAACTCACCGTCAATACTACGTCGGCCTACCGTACCGACTTGGTGCAATATATGAAATTCATCCAAGGGCGCGGTACGGCGACGGCCTTGGATGCCGACCGCGAAGATGTGATGGCGTTCATGATTTATTTGCGCGAACGCAAATACTCCAACGCCACCGTGGCGCGGCGTACGGCTGCGGTGAAGTCGTTTTATGCCTTTTTGTTTTCGATTCGGGCGGTGAGCATCGACCCCACCACCACCATCGAGTCACCGCGGGTGGAGCGTGAAGTTCCCAAGTCGTTGACTCCCGTACAAGTAGACGAATTGATGGAATTGCCGTTGCGCAGTCGTACCCCCGACCGCATGCGCGACCGGGCCATGTTTGAGGTGCTGTATGCCACCGGCATGCGCGTCAGCGAACTGGTAGGGCTCAACATCGGTGACGTCGATTTAACCAAAAAAATGGTGCACTGCGTCGGCAAAGCCCAAAAAGTGCGCATGATTCCGCTCAGTGAATCGGCCGTGACGGCGGTAGAAGAATACCGCGACAATGCCCGCAGTCAACTGGTCAAAGATGGCGAAGGTGACGCCGATACGTTGTTTGTCAATCATCGTGGTGGCCGTTTGACCCGCCAAGGATTCTGGTTGATTCTCAAGCAATACGCCGATGAATTGGGCGTGAGCGATTTGAATCCCCATATGCTCCGCCATTCGTTTGCGGCGCATATGATTACCAGTGGCGTCGATTTGCGGCGCGTGCAAACGTTGCTCGGCCATGCTTCGTTGTCAACTACCCAGATTTATGCGCAAACAATCAACGGCGCTAGCCAGAAGTAGCAAGATAGCAGAAGTGAAACTTTGAACTTCACACTTCTACTTTATACTTCACGCTTCAACCTTCCTTCTTAAGTAACGGGGTTTATGATGACCACATATGATTATGATGTGATTGTGGTGGGGAGTGGCCATAACGGCCTGACTACCGCGGGCTATTTAGCCCGGGCCGGATTGCGGGTCTTGGTGCTCGAGCGGCGGCCGATTGTGGGTGGGGCAGTCTGTACCGAGGAAGTGATTCCCGGCTACAAAATCGATGTCGGTTCTTCGGCGCATATCATGATTCATTTAACCCCCGTGGTCAAAGAACTTGAGCTCGAAAAATATGGCCTCGAGTATATCGACATGGATCCCTATGCCTTTTATCCGTTGCCAGATGGCTCGGGTTCGATTTCGTTCGAGCGCAATGTCGATCGCACTCTCGACTCGATTGCCAGTGTGTCGCCCAAAGACGCCGAAGCCTACCGCAAATTCATGGCCTATTGGGGGCCACTCAACGAAGCAATTTTCGACGTCTTTTTGAATCCGCCCAGTGTGATGGGTCTGGTGGGCAAAATGGCCGTGGCACAATCCAAGGTGCGCCATATTACTAGCACCCTCGAAACCGTGCGGCGGCTGTTTAGTTCGTATGGCCAACTCATCACCGAAACGTTTGAATCTGAGGCGATGCGAGCCGCGTTGACGTGGCTGGCTGCTCAGTCGGGGCCGCCGCCCGACGAAATCGGCGCCGGTGATTTTTTTGGGTGGCATTCGATGATGCACACCAGCGGCGCCAAGCACCCCAAAGGGGGCAGTGGCATGCTGACCCAGGCCATGTCACGCTCGTTTACCGCCAGTGGCGGCACGGTGGTGCTCGATGCAGCCGTCAAACGGATTTTGATTAAAGGCAATCGCGTCGAGGGCGTCGAAACCGTCGACGGCATGCGCTATACCGCGCCGATTGTAGTGTCGAACGCCCACATCCAAACTACCATGTTGGGGATGGTGGGGAGTGAGCATCTGTCGACCGATTTGGCCCACAAAATCCGCAATATTCGGGTCGGCAATGGCTTTGGCATGACGGTGCGCTGTGCCGCCGACGAACTACCCGACTATATTGCGGCCCCGTCGGGTGGCAAAGCTCACCCCAGCCACCACGGCTTGCAATTGTTGAGCCCGTCGATGGATTATGTGCGCCGCGCCTATGCCGATTATAGTTTGGGTTTGCCCTCCAAGGACCCGGCGGTGATTGCCATGACCTTTTCAGCGATCGACCCGGTGGTGGCGCCGCCGGGCAAACACTCGGTCTTTTTGTGGGCGCAGTACTTCCCCTACACCATGGCCAACGGCATGGAATGGGTCAACGAGCGCGAGCGCGTGGCCGATTCGATCCTCGAAGTGTTGTATCGTTATGCCCCCAATATGCGCGGCAAAATCATTGACCGCTACATCCAAACGCCGCTCGACCTTGAAAACCTGCATGGCTTGGTCAAAGGCAATGTGATGCATGTGGAAATGTCGCTCGATCAGATGTTCTTTTATCGACCGATTGCCGAATTGGCCGATTATCGCACTCCCATCCGTGGGCTGTACATGACCGGCGCCAGCATGCACCCGGGTGGTGGCGTATTTGCGGCTAGCGGCCTCAATACTGCCCGCACGGTGCTGAGTGATTTGCGGCCGTCCCAGCGCTTGTGGCGCGGGTTGACGGGGCGCGGATAGACAACGACACAGCCCCCACGGTGGATTTATTGCCACCGTGGGGGCTGTTTTTTGATGGCTAAACTTAGGACAACGGCGTGCAATTCTTCTCGGGGCCTTTGCCCACCAATGCCACAAAAAACTGGGTGATTTTGGCGGTGTCGACGCTATCGAGGGGCAGCATATAGTTCCAGGCAGTGACCACAACCGGATGCTCGATTTGGTCATCGGGGCGGGCCGTCATCAACAAGCATTGGTTTTGGCGTTGTAAGTCACGTGCCAATGTGTCGAGCTTGGCGAGGGAATCGGCATCGAGCGATTGTTTGTAGAAAATAATCACGCCACCATGCTCGATGTTGTGGGTCGATACTTTGTCTGCCACGGGTTCTTTTTGGATGCCCCATGGCGAAATCATGCTGCCCACGTGATAGCCCGACGTGGGTGGGTTGGAATTGTACGGCACGGGTAAGGGATCATCAATGGTCTGCAAGTGCAGACTTTGCCCCAAATTCGTGAATTGTTTGGCTTCACTGGGGATACTATTGCTGCCCGATGAACGCATCACAAACAATCCCACAAATAATGCGACGACTGCTACCACTCCCACAATCACCCAGGTGTTGGGGCCTTTTTTGACAGGTACGGGGACTTTGCGGGGTGGACTTTCCGGGCGGGGTGTACCTGGTTGGTTGATGAGTTGGGATTGGTTGACATTCCCCGACTGTTTGTTGTTTCTTGACTGTTTGTTGTTTCGCGACTGTTTGTTGCTCATAGGTTACTCCTTAGACGGCATTGAGGGCCACAGCGATGGCTGCGGCCACACGGGCATTGTTTTCTAACAGGGCCATATTGGTACGCATACTCTCGCCGTGTGTTTCGGCAGTGACGGCGCTGAGTAAAAACGGGGTGACGGCTTGGCCGCGGATGCCGGCTGCTTCTGCTCGGGCCAAGGCGCGCAAAATGTGCTGCTCGATCTCGATGGGGTCGAGGGCGAATTCCGGTGGTGGTGGCACGGCGATAACCATACCGCCGCCCCCAAGGGCGCGGTGGGCGCGCCAAGCGCGGGCGATGGTGGCCACGTCGACGGCACAATTCACCGTTAACCCACTCTGGGCACTATAAAACGCCGGGAATTCACTGGTACCAAAGCCGTACACTGGTACCCCCACAGTTTCGAGGTATTCGAGGGTGGCGGGCAAATCAAGGATTGATTTGATGCCGGCACACACCACAATCACGGGAGTTTTGGCGAGTTCGGTCAAATCGGCCGAAATATCAAAGCTGGTGCGGGCATCACGGTGCACACCACCAATCCCACCGGTGGCAAAGACTTCGATGCCGGCCGCATGCGCCAACGCCATGGTGGCCGACACGGTGGTGGCACCGTAGGCGCCATCGGCGATGGCGAGAGGGATGTCGCGCCGGGCCAGTTTGCGCACATCGCTGGCTTGGGCAAAACGCTCGAGGGTGGCATCGTCGAGCCCTACGGTTGCAACCCCGGCTACCACACCAATGGTGGCAGGCACGGCGCCGTGCGCACGCACGAGGGCTTCCATGGCGCGGGCCACGGCGACGTTTTGAGGGTAGGGAAGCCCGTGGGCAATCACGGTGCTTTCGAGGGCGACGAGGGGTTGGTGGCGCATATACGCTTGGGTGACGGCGGTGGCGGTAGTAATCTGCATGGATACCTTTATTCTTGTGTCAAAATCTGGGGACCGGCGGCGGTAATCGCAATGGTATGTTCGAATTGGGCGGAGAGCAGACCATCGGCAGTCCGTACCGTCCATTTGTCACGTTTGTCGAGGGTGGTTTTGTAGGTGCCCGCGTTAATCATCGGCTCAATCGTAAAAATCATGCCTTCTTTGAGTTTCAGCCCGGTGCCCGCTTGGCCCACATGATGCACGGTAGGGTCTTCGTGCAGGCGGCGCCCCACGCCGTGGCCGGTGTATTCACGCACGACGCTATAGCCGTTGGCTTCGGCATGTTGCTGGATGGCCGCGCCAATATCCCCTAAATGCTTGCCGAGTTGGGCTGCCGCAATCCCCCGCCGTAGTGCTTCGCAGGTGACGTCGATGAGTTTTTGGGCAGCAGGGCTAATTGCGCCGACGGGCAAGGTCACACAGGCATCGCCGTACCAGCCGTCCACAATCACGCCGATGTCGAGCCCCACAATATCGCCGGCGTTGAGGGCGTCGTTGTTGGGAATGCCGTGGCAGATGACACTGTTTGGCGCCACACAAATCGTGGCGGGGAAGCCGTTGTAGCCTTTGTAGGCAGGTACTGCACCATGGCTACGAATAAATTTTTCGGCAGCGGTATCGAGGGCTAGGGTGGTAACCCCAGGCATAATCAAGGGAGTAAGATGGGCAAATGTCTGGGCAACGAGTTGGCCTGCAACACGCATGGCGGCAATTTCTTGAGCGGTATGGATGGCAACCACATGTTGCTCCTTTGGATAGTTTTTATTATCAATAGTATACTG
>JBBAWW010000067.1:0-18671 GCA_040397035.1 Roseiflexaceae bacterium
CAACCGGCATGGAATGACGCTAGGGGTGAGGTGTTTTGGCGTAGGTATTGTATTATGCATAATCATTTGTCGTTAGTGTGGTGAAACAAAAAATACGGATGGAACCAGTAAGGTTCCATCCGTATCAAAAAACGAAATACGTTTAGCGTTGCATCAGTGTGACTGATTCTTGCATACGCCAGCACGACACCATATGGCCGTCGCCCATATCAACCAACGGTGGTTCATCGCTTTTGCATTTGTCAATCGCAATAGGGCAACGCGTATGGAAACGGCAGCCTGTCGGTGGATTGAAAGGACTTGGCACATCACCAAAAAGGATGATACGCTTGCGCGTCCGCTCAATTTCGGGATCAGGAATCGGTACTGCGGACAACAATGCTTGCGTATAAGGATGGGTTGGGTTTTTGTAGAGTGCATTACCGTCAGCAATTTCGACGATTTTGCCCAAATACATCACTGCAACACGATCACTGATATGCTTTACTGCGGCCAAACCGTGCGCAATGAACAAATAAGTTAAACCCAATTTGTCTTGCAAATCTTCAAGCAAGTTGAGGATTTGGGCTTGAATCGACACGTCCAACGCCGATACCGGCTCGTCACAGACCACAAACTCGGGTTCCACAGCCAAAGCACGGGCAATCCCAATACGTTGGCGTTGACCGCCCGAGAACTCGTGGGGGTAACGATTGATGAAGTAGGGATTCAACCCCACCAATGCCAGTAATTCTTGGACCCGCTCACGCACTGCTTCTTTGCCTTGGCGCAGTTTGTGGACGCGAATTGGCTCGGCGATGATATCACCGACGGTCATACGTGGGTTGAGTGATGCATACGGATCTTGGAAGATCATCTGCACTTTACGACGAGTGCGGCGCATTTCTTCGGCGGGCAATTTGGTTAAATCGACGCCGCGGAACATGACCGAACCTTCGGTTGGTTTGTATAACTGTATCAGTGCTCGACCAGTGGTTGATTTGCCACAACCACTTTCGCCCACCAACCCCAGTGTTTCGCCTTCACGAATGCTAAATGTCAAGCCGTCAACGGCTTTGACATCACCAATCTTGCGACGGAGCACAATGCCCTTGGTCACAGGAAAGTACATTTTTAAGTTACTAACCTCAATGAGGTCTTGAGTTTTGACTGCTGTCATGCCGCTTTCCTCCGTTTGTTTACGTTGCGTCTGCGCCTACATATTCACTACGATACAGCCTCGTTCACCGCTGTCTCAAGCGTGATGTCAAACAGACACGCGGCATTGTGTTTATCGCCAACACTACGGAGTGGTGGTACCTGTGTATCGCATGACCCGGCCTTGAAGTAATCACAACGTGCGCTAAATGCACAAATCTGTGGTAATGTAATCAAATCGGGTGGTAACCCTCGGATTGGCTCTAAGCGCTTCCCTGACACATTATCGAGACGGGGAATCGATTTGAGCAACCCGATGGTATATGGCATACGGGGATTCTTGAAGATGTCGCCAGTGGCGCCTTCTTCAACAACTCGACCTGCATACATCACCATCACCCGATCCGACATACCGGCTACCACACCGAGGTCATGGGTGATGATAATCACGGCCATGCCCAATTCAGCTTGGAGCTTTTTGATGAGCTCGAGAATCTGGGCTTGGATAGTCACATCAAGTGCGGTGGTTGGCTCGTCGGCAATCAACAGTTCGGGGTTACACGCAAGTGCCATGGCAATCATCACGCGCTGACGCATCCCACCCGAAAACTGGTGGGGGTATTCGTTAATCCGGCGTTCAGATCCTGGAATACCAACCATGTTCAAGAGTTCAATCGCCCGTGCTTGTGCTTCTCTGGCGGATAATTTCAAGTGCAAAATCAACGACTCAACAATTTGTTGACCAATGGTCAACACCGGATTGAGCGATGTCATTGGATCTTGAAAAATCATGGCAATCCGATTGCCACGTAGCTCGCGCATTTTGTCTTCGCTCAGCGTGAGCAAATCCTGGCCATCGAACCAAATCTCACCGCCGGTGATTCGTCCTGGTGGGCTGGGGATGAGTCGCATCAGTGAAAGTGACGTGACACTTTTCCCTGAGCCAGATTCACCCACAATACCAAGCGTTTCACTGCGATTCACATAAAACGACACGTTGTTGACTGCCTTGACAACGCCGTCTTGTGTTTTGAACTGCGTCTCTAGGTTGCGGACATCTAACAAAGGCGCCATACGCAAACTCCACGTTAATCGTAGATAGGGATATCCTATCGTGATCGCGATATTAAGCCGAGGTCAGGGGTTGATTAAGGAAGACCTTATACTAGATAATTGTAATCGTATATGTTGAATAATGCAAGAGGAAGATTTATGAAGCTTATTATCATCGGTGCCGGTGTGAGTGGACTCGCTGCCGCCTACACAATCAATCAACAAGCCCCCCTGATCGCACTCCACTGCATCGAAAAAAGCCGTGGACTGGGTGGGCGTGCCGCCACGCGCCGCCGCAGTGGTGCTACCTTCGACCATGGTGCTCAGTTTTTTCGCACCAGTGACAGCGACCAACTAGCCTTTTTGACCCAAACACTGCCCCACGATCAACTGATTGACATCTCCAAACCGGTGGGGGTTTTTGACCAGTACAATCAGATATCCGCCGGTGACCCTGCCCAAAACACCGCCCCCAAATTGGTCTACCGCTCGGGCATGAATTACCTCGCCAAATTACTCGCCCCCAAAGAGCTTACCGTGTCATTACAAACTCGCCTGCACCATGTCGTCAAAACTGCAACCGGCTATGATTGTATCGACGACCAAAACACCGTTATCGCGTATGGGGATGCGCTATTGTTTACGCCACCAGCGCCGCAAACCATCGAGATTTTGCAGGCAAGTCAACTTGACCCCGCCATCATTAACCACCTCTGTCGTGGCCTCGCCCCTGCCACCTATCGCCCCTGCCTCAGTGTTACCATGGCCTTCGATGGTCGCATTGAATTCCCGTTTTATGCCATGGTGAATAGCGACCGCCAACACCCATTCTCGTGGGTAGCCTTCGAGCACGACAAAGACCCCAGCCGCGCCCCCGCCGCACAAACCCTCGTCACCATCCAACTTGCTCCCGCAGCCAGCACCGATTGGTGGCAAGCCGATGAAGCAACGCTGATCACCGAACTCATGCCACGCCTCAATCAACTGCTCGGTAGCGCATTACCATCACCACGGTGGCTTGATCGCCAAGGCTGGAAATATGCCCAACCCAATGGCAAAGCCGATCACACCATATTAGAATCATATGAGCAATCAGATGGGTTATACTTCACCGGAGACGCCCTCGCTGGGCTGGGACGGATTCATTTGGCCATGGAACATGGCATGAATATCGCCCAACGCATCATTGCGCACCACTAATCGTTTGGGATAATAAGTAATCCTGTTGTACGTGTTGCTGTTTCGTTTTCAAAGAAAGGGATTCGACATGCTGGCAAAAACTTCTTGGCGACCGCTGCTGTGGGGGGTGATTGGCGTCATTATTGTGGCGGTGATTGCACTTATCGTAACCACCCCCAATAATTCTTTGCTCAGTTCATCCCAAAACGGCATCGGTGTATTAATTCCCGTCACCTTTTTGGCCGGCTTATTGAGCTTCTTGTCACCATGCACCTTGCCGATCTTACCAGCCTATTTTGCCTTTACTTTTCAAACCAAAAAAGAACATGTCACATTGATGTCGGTTGCATTCTTTTGTGGACTGGCCACCACCATGGTACTGTTTGGGGCAAGTGCCACGGCCCTGAGTCGTTTTTTGTTTCAATATTTGTCACTCTTGACCACGCTGGGTGGGGTTTTGATTATCGGCTTTGGGGTACTGAGTTTCTTCGGGATTGGCTTTAGTGGCATCCAACTCCAAGACCGCCCCGTCCAAGGGGTATTAGGATCATTTTTATACGGGGCGACTTTTTCGCTTGGCTGGTCCGCCTGTGTCGGCCCGATCCTCGGCGCTCTTTTGACACTGCTCGCCACCCAAGGAATTGCCGTCTTCCAAGGCGCCTTATTGGCCTTTGTCTATGCACTGGGGTTAGGTACGCCGTTGATTATCATCGCATCGTTTTTTAGCAAGCTCGGCACCGGTTCCAAGTTTTGGCAGCTCATCAAAGGGCGGGCCTACTTTGTCACTATTGCTGGACGGGAAGTCATGCTCCACACCACGAGTATGGCTAGTGGCGGGTTGTTGATTCTGATGGGATTGTTGTTAGCTTCAGGAAACTTGGCGACCATTAGTGAATGGACACGCCAAACCTCGCTGGCACAATTCGCCTTGACGATGGAACAATGGCTAAATAATTTGATTGTGCGTCCATAGTTTTTACAATAATCATGACTGAATCGAGGAAGCAATGCGCGATACGGCTCCCCACGCCGCCGGCTGTGTTATTTTCCGCGCTACCCCCGACGGGTTACGCGTTTTGGTGATTTTTGACCAATACGGCCAATGGACGTTCCCCAAAGGGCACCTCGAAGCCGGCGAAACCAGCGCCGCGACGGCTGTGCGCGAAGTATTCGAAGAAACCGGCATTCACGGTGAATTAGGCGCGCTGGTACAGACGATTTTTTATGATGTCATCAAAAAAGGGCGTACGCTCCCCAAACAAGTCGATTTTTTTGTGATGCATACCACCCAAACCACCGTCACGCTCCAAGCCAGCGAAGGGATTAGTGATTACCGCTGGGTGGATACACCGACGGCCATGGAATTACTCAGCTATGACCAAATGAAAGCGGTGCTTACGGCAGCGTTGACCGCAACCGCATAACTATGGCCGTCAGGCGTTGCTTGATTAAATCTGCCGCAAACAATACCGGGGTAATACCGAGGAGCCACGCTACCACCAAGTATATCACCCCGGTTAAACCGGTAATCACGATGACTTGTATAAATACGTGCGAAATCACTACCAACGTCATCACCGTTTGCACCGTCACCCACGTGACCGCTGCCGCCATCACACACAATACCAAGGTCTGACCGACGGCCAAGCCGCGCAAATCGAATTGTTGCTGGCACAGCAACGCCATCAGTAGCATGTGGGCAATCCATTGGATTGAATTCGCCATCGCCAATGTCTCGGCACTCTGACCAAGCCACGGCATTACCAACCATACCCCTAGCACATAGGCCATGATGGCACCACCTTGCACCAAATTTGGTGCGAGGGTACGACCACGGGCATAACAGGCAAACAACAAAATCTGATCGATGGCCGCTGCAGGCAAACCAGGGATGTAGTACATCAGCGTGTTGGCAACGGCTTGGGTATCAGCCACACTAAAGGCTTGGCGTTGCAAAATCAGCGCCGTCAGTGGCTCACGAATCAACCACAACACCACGCTGGCCGGCACAATCAAGGCGATCACCACCGTCAAGGCTGTCCCGACGGTACTACGGAACTGTGCGAGCGATTTGCTGTCGCTTAAGCGGGCCAGTGACGGCAAAATCGCTGTCGATACGGCCGCTGCCACCAATCCCAACGGGAATTGGATAAGTGTGGTGGCATAGCGCATCGTCGGCAATACTTGGGCGCCAAAGTCGCTGGCATAGCGGCGGTCGATAAGCGTCCCTATTGCCGAAAATCCCATCCCCAGTGCCACAGGTGCATACAACCGCAACATTTCGCGGATCGACGGGTCGCCCCAATCGGTGCGCCACGTCAATTTGCTATGGCGCACCCCATAATATTGCAAGGCCACCTGCAACGCCGCTCCCAACACCATCCCAATTGCCAATGCGATAGGACCAAGCCACGGCGCCAATACCACCGCCGCAATGATAATCCCGATATTAAAAATACTGGTGGCGAAGGCGGGCAGTACAAATTGTTGTTGGGACTGGAGCACCGCCGTCATCACCCCAGCCACCACCATGCACGGTACCGCAAACAACATCCAACGCACCATGGTGGTGGTTAATTCTTGCAAATTTGCATCAAACCCGCCGGCCAGCAATTGGACTACTTGCGGTGCCAACCACAATAATGGCAATACAATGCCGCTAACAACGACTATCATTAGGCTGAGCACCCGTGACAGCAAGGCATCACGCACGTCGGGTTGTTGCACCACTCGGCTAAAAACAGGCACCAGCGCCGCACTTAAGGCACCACTCAACAACAAGTCATAGACGAGGGTAGGGATGGTGGCAGCGGCGGTGAAGGCAGCTAACTCATTGCCACGACCAAAGGTCGCGGCAAAAACCGCCTCACGGATGACTCCGATTAGGCGGCTCGTAATACTCCCAACAGCGATTAACATTGCGGCCAGCGCAATGCGCCGCCCCATGGGGTGTTGCGTTGTCACCATACATCCTTTGTGTTAGGGGAGATATTTGAGCGGGTCAACATATTTACCGTTGATTTTGATGGTCAAATGCAAATGGACGCCCGTAGAAAAGCCACCACCCGCAGCATCATACGTATTGCCCATCAAGCCAATTAAATCGCCCATATCCACAATTTCACCGACGCGCACCACTGGTTTTTTGAGCATGTGCCCATAAATCGACACCACACCACTACCATGATCGATACGTACGCAATAGCCAAAGCCACTACACCAGCCCGCCTCAAACACCCGACCATAGCGCGCTGCATAAATCGGCGTACCAGCGGCATTGGCAATGTCGGTACCATTGTGGAACATGTACATCGGCACACTGCGCCAACCAAACGGTGACGTCACTCTCCCCGTTGTTGGCCACGTCCAACGCGGCGGTGGCCAAGGGACGTTGGTCGCAGTTGGTAATCCACTCACTAAGCCATCAGACATGTCAAGCAGCGAGCCTTTGATCCAGCCTATTTCGTCTGGATTTAATTCGAGCTTGACCCAGCTCCCATAACGAGCAATGGGGATGAGGCGTTGTCCTAGGCGCGCCGTCGCGATTTTGTCGAACGCCCGACCGGGACCATTGCGTACATTGGTTTCGTCTTGCAGTACGGTGACGGTCTCGATGGCTTCCATCGTGGCCACGCCATCTTCGCCACCATACTTGTTGATGATGGCTTTGGGGTATTCGGGGACCACATATGGGATGAAAATTTCGTTGCCAACGATTAAATCTTCGTTTTGATGAACACGATTCGGCCGAAACAACGTGATTGCCGCTGTTTTGACGCCGTATTGTTCAGCAATCGATGCGATTGTGTCGTTTTCTGCGACGGTATGTGATACCCCAGGCAATCGCGGGATACGCAACGTGCTGCCTACAATAAATACCCTGCCGTTTTGCAATCCATTTGCCCAAAACAGCACTCGCGGGCTCAAATTGTACTCTGTAGCAATTACCCCCAACCTATCATTTACTTGAATGCGATGATAAAACAAATAGGGTGGTGCAGCACTAGGGAGCGGTGTCACCATTTGCGGGACGGTTAACTCGGATGCACTCATGACTTGTGGTAATGGGGCATCAATTTCAATCGTCATGTCAAAACTTGATTTTTGATTTATCCTAGGGCGATCTTTACCGTATAATCCGCTGTTTTCGATGATGCTATTACCAAAAACAAGTATCATACCGATAATTATGGAAATTGTGATATGACTAGCAACATGTAGATCTAGGAGTGAATCAACCACAAATTTTTCATGGATTGCCGGCAGCACAGACGGCACGACGGGGTTACTACTGTTCACCGCTTGACCCATTAGCACCGCTCGTGCAGATCGGCTTGCCACAAATTGGGCTTGCGCGTTTTCGCGTTGAATATACGGTGCAATTTGTTGTTTGGTCGCAACCGGCAATGGCAACGCTTCGATAACGTTCCATATAACCTGACGCACCGCTATTTCACTACGGCGTAACGCAAGAACCCAGTTCATTATTACTGGTGAAGTTGTCTTAGGAATAAT
The DNA here is from genome assembly GCA_040397035.1 of Roseiflexaceae bacterium. Classification (GTDB taxonomy): domain Bacteria; phylum Chloroflexota; class Chloroflexia; order Chloroflexales; family Roseiflexaceae; genus UBA965. The sequence continues at coordinate 7,885 of JBBAWW010000067.1, forward strand.
CATTTGAATCGCATTACAATCACAATAACAACGCCATCATACGATGCAAGTATAGCAGTGTCAACTCTGCCAAATAAACCGATTTGATGAAATCCTACGCAAATACACCACTAACGAAACGATATTTCCCCACTCATAGCAAAACACGTGTATTATATTAGTATTAACGTTTTATGCTGTAGATGAAAGGAAGCGCAATGATACGAGTCACTGTCGATAGTGTGCGGGTGAGTTTGCTCACGCAAAATCGTGTAGTCGTGTTGCGTGAATCCGACAGTCGGCGCTATTTACCAATCTGGATTGGTCAATTCGAAGCAGATGCAATTTCGTTTGTATTACAAAGCTTAACGCCGAGTCGGCCGATGACGCATGATTTACTCAATGTCGTTTTTCAAGAACTTCACGCACATATCGAGCATGTCATTATTAACGACATTCAAGATACGACTTTTTATGCGCGGATTGTCGCCACCTCACCAACCGGTCCGATCGAAATCGATGCCCGGTCGAGTGATGCGATTGCATTAGCACTCCGTGCGAGTGTACCAATCTTTGTGGCACCTCATGTGTTTGATCAATCTAGCGTTCCTTTTGACACTGAAGAACAAGACACCCCGTTGTTCCGCTCACCAGGTAATACACTCCGTGACGAAGATTCTACCCCGGCACACGAACCTGCTACCAGCGACGATACATTGTCACTCTTTCGCGACTTCATTAATTCGCTCGACAACGATGATGAAAATCCCAAAAACAAACCCGAATAGTCGGTTTCCTGCCCCTAGCAAAAAAGTCGCACCTATATTATGGTGCGGCTTTTTTGTATCTAGCGCTGTGTTTCGTTGCAAATACGCGCTATTTTATTGACACTATTGCCGTGTATAAGTGGTGGATAACTCGTGGAGAGGCGTGGGATAGTGGGTGGATACTTTTTTGGCCTTTTTGGCTTATCCACAGGAAATGTGGAGAACGGTGTGGATAAGTGGTGTACGTCGGTGTATGAATTGTTGATGAATTTCAGCGCTCTTTTTTTGCGTGTACGACCTGTGGATAACCATCCACGACTTATCCACGGTGAGATTGCTGATTCCAATCACCGAAAAAACTGGTTATCAACATATCCACAATCCCTAGTGTTACGACGGTTTCTTATATAAATTAGTGATTTATCTTATATATCCATACAGCGCAATTGAGTTTTACCGAAATAACGATTGTTATTGTCACTCGATTAATGAAACAACGTATAATTGTCATTATAAAATGTGTATAACCCGTGGACTATGTGGATGAATCAAATTTAATTTGTAATCACACAAAACGTGGTACACTATACATAGTTGTGTGTTGCATCGATGCGCCTCGACCGTTGGTCGGGGCGTTTGGTATGTTACCTATGGAGAAATCATGAAGCGATCCGATTTGCGCAATATTGCAATTATTGCGCACGTAGACCATGGCAAAACCACCCTTGTCGATGGGCTACTCCGTCAATCACGAACATTCCGTGAAAATCAGCAGGTCACAGAGCGGGTCATGGACTCGAACGATCTCGAGCGTGAGCGTGGTATCACCATCATGGCCAAAAATACGGCCGTGGTTTACAAGGGTACCAAAATTAACATTGTTGACACCCCAGGCCACGCAGACTTCGGTGGCGAAGTCGAGCGGGTTATGAATATGGTCGATGGTGTGCTGTTGTTGGTCGATGCCGTTGATGGTCCCATGCCCCAAACTCGCTTTGTGTTGCGCAAAGCCTTGCTTGCCGGCCACAAAGCCATCGTCGTGGTCAACAAAATCGACCGCCCCAATGCCCGCCCCGAGTGGGTTGTCAACGAAACATTCGATTTGTTCGTTGAATTAGGTGCCAGCGATGACCAAGCCGATTTCCCGGTGATTTTTGCCAGTGCTATCAATGGCATTTCGGGTACGGACTTCAACAATTTGGCTGAGACACTCGAGCCGTTGTTTGATGCGATTGTCGAAACCATTCCAGCACCAGATGTCGATAACGAAGCGTCGGCACAGCTGTTGGTTACCAATACATTTTATGATGACTATCGTGGCAAAATCATGATGGGTCGCTTGCGTCGTGGTACGTTGCGCAAGGCCCAGCAAGTCATCCGCTTTGCCCACGATGGTACGCAAACTAATTCCAAAATTATTCAACTCTTCGTCTACAATGGGCTTAATCGCACCGAAGTCGAAGAAGTTCAAGCTGGCGAAATCATGGCCGTCTCCGGTGTTGCCGATGGCATGATTGGCGACACGATTGCCGATGTGCTTGGCGCCGAACAATTGCCAATCATCGCCGTCGAAGAACCCACCGTGCGGATGACTTTTGGTGTTAACACCAGCCCGTTGTCTGGCCGCGAAGGTACCCACGTCACGTCGCGTAAATTGCGTGATCGTCTGTACACCGAGCGTGACCGCGACGTGGCATTGCGTGTCGAAGACACCGATGTGCCAGATGCGTTTGTGGTCAGTGGCCGTGGTGAATTGCACTTGACCATTTTGATTGAAAATATGCGCCGTGAAGGATACGAATTCCAAGTATCACGTCCCGAAGTTATTTTCAAGATGGTTGATGGCCAACGGATGGAACCGGTCGAACAAGTCGAAATCGAAGTGTCTGAACAATATCAAGGCACCGTCATCGAATTGCTCGGTCAACGCCGTGGTCAAATGCGCGATATGAGCTACCGTGAAGACGGTACCGTCAATCTCACCTTCCACGTGCCCACCCGCGGGTTGTTGGGCTTCCGCCAACAATTCATGACGGCATCACGTGGTGAAGGTCAGCTCAATTCGCTGTTCCTCGAATACCAACCGATGATGGGCGAAATCAGCACCCGAGCATTGGGTTCACTCGTCGCCTCAGAAGCTGGTATGACCACGACCTTTGGTCTGTTTGGCGCCCAAGAGCGCGGCCAACTCTTTATTTCGGCAGGGTATGAAGTGTACGAAGGCATGATTATCGGCCAACACATCCGTGAACGCGACCTTGAAGTCAATTGCTGTAAAAAGAAGCATTTGACCAACATGCGTTCGTCGGGTGCTGATGATTCATTGCGCCTCGAAACTCCACGGAATTTGAGCCTTGACGACGCCGTCGAATATCTCGGCGATGACGAATTGCTCGAAGTCACCCCCAAGAATTATCGTTTGCGCAAACGCTTGCTCAACCAAGAAGAACGCAAACGTGACCAGAAACGCCGCGAAATGGCCATGCAGAACGATGATTAGTCGTTAGTGCTACTCCGTTCGTATTTCTCTAAAACACTGCCCACGCACGTTCTGTGCGTGGGCAGTGTTATTGTGCGGTGGTATACTAACTGTCAGTCAGGTTTCCAATAATTAAGGGATTGGTTCATGAATCAATTACGTGCATTGTGGCCGTATGTTGTGCGCTACCGCTGGCGCTACCTGTTGGGAATTTTGTTTAACACTATTCAAATTGGATTTACGGTGATGGTGCCGCAAGTCGTGCGTGATGTCGTCAACGAAATCAGCACCAGAGGGATTATTTGGGATGATTTGGTTGCCTCTGCCCTCAAAATGTTAGGCATGGCTGCCGTTGTATTTTTGTTTGGTTTTTTATCACGGATGCTCATCCTCGGTACTGCACACCAAGTCGAAGGTGATGTGCGTGAAGCGATGTTCCATCGCTTGTTGATTCTTGATCAAAAGTTTTATGGTGAACATCATACCGGCGACTTGATGACCCGGGTCACCAACGATATTTCGGCAATTCGGCAGTTTTTTGGTCCTGGTGTCCAACAAATTGGTGCCGTATTGATGATTGTTGCGTCATCGGCATTGATGGTGGCTACCAATTTAACCTTGGCGTTGATTGTGCTAGCACTGTTGCCGGTAGTGACGATTTTGTTTATTGTGGTCGGTGCGCGGATGCGTCTGATTTTTCGTAAAGTCCAAGATTTGTTTGGCGAAGTATCGACGCGTGTCCAAGAAGATTTTTCGGGTATCCGTACCATCAAAGCCTATACCCAAGAAGCCCAAGAGACCGAAGAATTTTTACGGGTAAATGAACGCTATCGTGCCCAAAACGTGCGCTACGTGCTGTTGAGTGGTTTGTTGTGGCCGATTATTAGCCTCGTGTTGGGGATTATCGGTGCGCTGGTATTGCTTATCGGTGGTCAACAAGTGGCTGCTGGCCAAATGACTATTGGTGACCTAGTGTTGTTCAATAGTTATCTGGCAGCCTTGGGATGGCCGGTGGTGGCACTGGGGTGGACAGTTGATTTGTATCAACAGGCGGTATCTGCTTCAGGGCGCCTCGGTGAGGTATTGCAACGGGTGCCGTCGATTCGCAATAACGATGAGCATGGTGGGGTCGCACATACGGTAACCGGCGCGATTAAATTCCATGATGTGGGTGTGTCGGTTGGTAGCGGTGCGGACGCGCGCTGGATTTTGCGCCATATTTCGTTTGAGGTTTCCGAAGGGCAAACCGTGGCGATTGTGGGAGCCACTGGTGGTGGCAAAACCACGCTCGTGAATTTGCTGGCGCGGGTTCAAGATCCTACTGAAGGGACGATTTCGGTGGATGGTCATGACATCCGCGACATTTCCTTGGCGTCGTTGCGCGAAGAAATCGGCTATGTACCCCAAGATACCTTTTTGTTTAGTGTGCCGGTACGTGAAAACGTCGCCTTTGGGCGACCTGATGCCTCCGCCGAAGAAATCGAACAAGCGTTGCATATTTCACGGTTGAGCAATGATATCGTGCAATTACCTGCTGGCATCGATACGTTGGTGGGTGAGCGAGGTGTCACGTTGTCTGGTGGTCAAAAACAACGCACGGCGATTGCGCGGGCGGTGTTGCGCGACCCAGCGATTTTGGTGCTCGACGATGCCTTGTCGAGTGTCGATACCCATACTGCGTCACAAATTCTCGAAGGACTTCGGCAATTCAGGCATGGGCGTACTGCCATCTTGATTGCGCAACGCATCGCCACGGTGCGTGATGCGGATTTGATCGTGATGCTCCGTGATGGCAAAATCGCCGAGCAAGGATCACATGCTAGTCTGTTGGCACAGGGTGGTTTGTATACCGCCATGTATCAACGTGAAACGTTGGCAGATGCAATTGATAATGCCTAATTCGTTGGTGTCGCACGCGCACCTGACGCACTGAATAACGGGGGATGTCATGACGTTTTATGATGATGAAATACTTGGGAAAGCCTACGACGGGCGCTTAGTGCGTCGGCTGATGGGTTTTGTGTTGCCGTATAAATGGTCGTTGACTGGCGCAATAGTGTTGATGATTGGCAGTGCTTTGGTTGAGCTTATCCCACCCTATTTGATTCGGATTGCGATTGATGGTCCGATTGCAAACGGCGATGTGGCAGGCATCTGGCCGATTTTTTATATGTATGCCGGGACATTAGTTTTTTCGTTTCTGTTTCGCTATGTGCAAACCTACATCATGCAATCGATGAGCCAACGCATCATCATTGATATCCGGATGGCGATTTTTCGACATATTCAATCGATGAGCCTGCGCTTTTTTGATCACAATCCGGTTGGGCGTTTACTTACTCGGATTACCAATGATGTCGATGCCTTAAATGACTTTATCACCCAAGGCACGGTGGCATTGCTCGGGGATTTGGTGCGCTTGTTGTTTATCGTGGTGACGATGTTGTTGTTGAGTTGGCGCTTGGCGTTGGTATCGTTTTGTATTTTCCCGGTGGTGATTTTGTCGACGATTATTTTCCAGCGGATTATGCGCACGACCTATCGGGTAATGCGCCAACGCTTGGCACGCATCAATGCCTACCTCAACGAACAAATCACCGGTGTGTTGGTGACACAGCTGTTTCGGCGTGAAGAAAGTAGCCGGACGTTCTTTTCGACTATCAGCAAAGATTATCTGCAATCACAATTTCGTTCCAACAATACCTTTGCGGTCTTTTTCCCGACGATTTATGTGACATCGGTAATGGCGTCAGCGGTATTGTTGACGCTCGGTGGTAATCTAGTGTTGGGTGATTATGTGACCATCGGATTGTTGGTGGCGTTCATTCAATATACCGACCAAGCCTTCCAGCCGATCCGTCAGCTAGCAGACCGCTACAACACTCTCCAGAGCGCCATGGCGTCGTCGGAGCGAGTATTTCGGGTGTTGGATACACCGGTCGATATTGCAGACCCTGTAGCGCCGTTGGAACTGGTTACGCCAGTGCGTGGTGAAATCACCTTTGATAATGTCGTGTTTGGTTATAATCCAGAAGAACCAGTACTCAAAGGGGTCTCTTTCACGATTCCGGCGGGGCAAGCGGTGGCGGTGGTGGGTGCGACGGGTGCTGGCAAAACATCGTTGGTGAGTTTGATGGCACGCTTTTACGAAATCCAGCAGGGTGCGATTTTACTCGACGGAATTGATATTCGTGCGTTGCGTCAACACGACCTGCGCCGGCATGTTGGCGCGGTGCCCCAAGACCCCACCTGTTTTAGTGGGACTATCCGCGATAACATTCGCTTGCACGATACCACCATTAGTGATGCACAAGTGCAGGCGGCTGCCGAAATTTCTGGTGCAGCGACATTCATCGACAAACTGCCTGGTACGTACGATTATGAAGTACGTGAGCGCGGGTCAAATCTATCGGTTGGTCAACGGCAGTTGCTGGCGTTTGCACGGGCGATGGCGTTTAATCCAGAAGTAATGCTCATCCTCGACGAGGCGACAAGTAGCGTCGATACCGAAACAGAGCAGATAATGCAGGTTGCGGTGCAACGTTTGCTCAAGGGGCGGACGTCGCTGGTTATCGCCCATCGTCTGTCGACGATTCGCTACGTGGATCGGATTTTGGTGTTACATCGGGGTAAATTGGTAGAAGACGGGACGCATGATGAATTGTTGGCATTAAATGGTTACTATGCCCGTCTCTATCGGTTACAATATGCAGAACAGTTCGGTGGCCAAATTCCAGAGTAGCGTTGTCGTTGTTGAAAGGAAATTGGAATGTCAAAGACAATTAATCTTGTAACCGAAGTTCCTGGTCCAAAATCACGGGCAATTGTAGCCCGCCGTGAAGCCGCCGTGCCAAAGGGCCTCTACAAAGCGCATCCCATTGCCATTGACCATGCTCATGGTGCAACGGTCACTGATGTGGACGGTAACACCTACATCGACTTCGTCGGTGGTATCGGTGTATTGAATGCCGGACACACCATGCCCGCAGTGGTTGATGCGATTCATGCCCAAGCCCAAAAACTGATTCACTTTTCGGCGTTGGTTGGTACGTACGAATCCTATGTGGAATTGTGTGAACGGCTCAACGATGCGGTGCCAATTAGTGGTGCCTGCAAAACGATTTTGGCGAATAGTGGTGCCGAAGGGGTCGAAAACGCCATCAAAATCGCCAAAGTTGCCACTGGTCGCCAAGCAATTATTGCGTTTGAAGGTGGCTATCATGGCCGTACGTTGTTGACACTGTCACTCACGTCAAAAACGGCCTTCAAAAAGAACCTCGGACCATTTGTGCCCGAAGTATATCGCGCACCATTCCCTTACGAATATCAATGCCGCATGTGTCAAAACTCGTGTAGTGGTGCGTGTACCGATCAACTCGAACGGATGCTGTTGACGCACGTTGATGCCAACGCTGTAGCGGCGATTATCATTGAGCCCGTCCAAGGCGAAGGTGGCTTTATCCCGGTGCCGAAATCCTACATGCAACGCTTACGCGCCTTGTGTGACAAATACGGCATCGTGTTGATTGCCGATGAAGTCCAGTGCGGCTTTGGCCGTACTGGGACGTTGTTTGCTATGGAGCAAATGGGTGTCGAGCCTGATATCATCGTGACAGCCAAATCAATTGCTGCTGGCATGCCATTGGCTGCAGTGACGGGTCGGGCTGAATTGATGGATAAAGTCCATATCGGTGGGATTGGTGGCACGTACGGCGGTAATCCGTTGGCCTGTGTGGCAGCCATCGAAGTGATGAACCAATTCCAAGATGGTGATTTGTTGGAGCGTTCTAAAAAAATCGGTGCCCAAATCAAGGCCCTCGGCGAAACCTGGCAACGTGAGATTCCCAAGGTTGGTGATGTGCGCGGTCTCGGTAGCATGATTGCCATCGAATTCGTCAAAGATCGTACCACCCGTGAACCCGATCCCGATGCTGTCGCCAAAATCAGTAATTATTGTCTGCAACACGGGGTAATTACCATGCGGGCCGGCTTGTATACCAACTGTGTACGGTTATTGATGCCGCTCGTGATTACCGATGAGCAACTCCAAGAAGGTTTGGCGGTGCTTGACGCGGCAGTGCGGTCAGTATTGTAATGACAAGTGTGCAGGTGACTATTCGCCAAACCTGGATGGAAGATGCTGAGGCACTCGAATTGTTGCAACAGCGCTGTTATCCGTCACTCGATCCAGCACATTTGTTTCGTCGTGAACACATTATCAGCCAAGTGCAGATGTTCGCTGCAGGGCAACATGTGGCGCTGGTTGGCGAACAAATCGTGGCTATGAGCTCGTCGTTGCGGCGGCACATTGATTTGGCGCATGCCCAGCATGCGTTTGATGACATGATCGCCAGTGGTTTTTTTACCAATCACGAACCTGACGGTGAATGGTTGTATGGTGCTGATATGAGCACATTGCCTGAATTCCGCCAACGGGGAGTTGCATCGGCGTTGTATGATGCGCGTAAATCATTGATTAAAACGCTGAATTTGCGCGGTATGGTGGGTGGGGGCATGGTGCCGGGGTATCGCTTCCACAAAGATCAGCTGTCATTGGCGGAATATGCGGCCAAAGTGGCGACTGGTGAATTGAAAGACCCTACGTTGACGCCCCAATTGCGCAACGGATATACGGTACGTGGCATCATCTATGATTATCTCCACGATGCAGAATTAGGCAATGATGCCACGTTGATTGTGTGGGATAATCCAGACTATCAGGCATGACGGTTGTTAATGAGCGGTATAATTTTTGTGCAAAAAGCGATGCAACGGTGCGTCGCTTTTCGCACCATAAAGGAGAATATAATGGACAAGCAACGAAATTTTATTGGTGGTGAATGGGTTGCACCGAGTAATGGGAATTACAGTGAAATTCGTAATCCAGCCCAGCTCGACGAATTGGTAGGGTATGCCCCGTCGTCTGCGATTGTTGACGTCCAGCAAGCGATTGCCGCAGCTGCTGCTGCCCAACCAGCGTGGGCGGCTCGGCCGGCACCTGAGCGTGGCCGGATTTTGCACAAAGTAGCGAACCTGATCGAAACCCAAATCGATCAATGGGCGATTGAATTGACCCGTGAAGAAGGTAAAACCAAAACCGAAGCACGGATGGAAGTTGTCCGTGCGGTGGAAGTGTTTCGCTATTTTGCGGGTGAAGCATGGCGGGTGGGCGGTGACGTATTGCCGGCCGATACCCCTGCGACGTTGCTCTATAGTGTACGCGTGCCATTAGGAGTCGTGGCAATTATTACGCCGTGGAACTTCCCATTGTCGATTCCGGTATGGAAGATGGCACCGGCTTTGGTGATGGGGAATGCGGTGGTACTCAAGCCGGCATCTGCCACACCGCTCATGGCATTACGCCTGATGGCTGCCTTGCACGAAGCTGGGCTGCCTGCAGGTGTGGTGAATTGTGTGACTGGTAGTGGTGGCACCATTGGCGATACGCTCGCCACAGATGCGCGGATTAAGGCAGTATCATTTACGGGTTCGTATGCGGTTGGGCATGCGCTCTATCAAAAAACTGCGCCACGGTTGACACGTACGCACCTTGAAATGGGTGGAAAAAATCCGGTAATTGTGGCAGCCGATGCTGATCTCGACAAAGCAGTAAATATCGTGGTGCGTGGTGGATTTGGTTTGACCGGTCAAGCCTGTACCGCAACCAGTCGTGTGATTGTCGATAAATCAATCGTCGCTGAGTTCTCGAAGCAGCTCGCAGCTGCAGCCCAGGCATTGATTGTCGGTCCTGGATTGGTCGATGGTGTCCAAATGGGACCAGCGGTGAGTGCTAGCCAGCACAAGACGGATATGGATTATATTCAGATTGCCAGTAGCGAAGGTGCCCAAATTGTGGCTGGTGGATCTGCACCAGAGGGGAATGGGTATTTTGTGCGGCCAACGGTATTGACGCATGTGCGGCCTGATTCACGGATCGCCCAAGAGGAAGTTTTTGGCCCGGTGATTGGGGTTATTGAAGCTGATGGTCTAGACGAGGCCTTTGCTATTTCCAATAATATTCCATACGGATTATCTGCGTCATTAGTGTCGAATGATTTGCGTAATGCAATTCGTTTTGCTGAGCGTGCGGAAGCAGGTATGTTGAAAGTCAACCAACCAACCGCTGGTGTGTCTATTCAAGCGCCCTTCGGTGGATTTAAGCAAAGTGGCTCTGGGATGTTCCGTGAAATGGGTAAAGGGGCAATTGAATTTTTTTCACAAGAGAAGGCAATTTATATAGACGGTCAATAGATTTGGTTTGTGTTTTAATTACACAAGATATTCTTTCATTAGATCAATACCTGCGCCAATTGAAAGTGGCATAAAAATGGCTTTTCCCTTATAGTGTTGGAATCTAAACGCCAAAAACAAAGGAAAAGCCATGAATATATTCGCACTCTTTCACTCCTTTTGTCAAGTTCACTCCGTCACCATGCTTCGGCAACTGAGTGCCATCATTGCCGGAGCGCTTTGTGCACCCCACACCATCACCATGCGTAATATTGCCCGCTGGAGCACGTACGGCTACCACACCGTGCAACAGTTTTTTGCCACCGACATCC
>JBBAWW010000068.1:0-18551 GCA_040397035.1 Roseiflexaceae bacterium
TCAGCACAGGATTCATTTACCCACACGTTGTCGCACTTGAATTGACAATCCGCCTGGTAACAAAAATGGATGATTTTCTCGCACAATCCCTTGACATTCTCGACGATTTCTATGGCACCCGCCAATGGCGGGCAGGGCGTGATGCGCTCGACGAATTGGTGCTGACGATTTTGTCGCAAAACACCACCGACCGCAATAGCGGCCGGGCCTTTCGCGAGCTCAAGCGTACCTACCTCAGCTGGCAAGAGGTGTGCGACGCCGCTGAATCTGAATTGGCACAGGTAATCCGGGTGGCAGGCTTGGCTGACAGCAAAGCACCGCGCATCCAAACGGTGCTCCAGCATTTAGCCACGGATTACGGCGTATTTTCGTTGGATTTCTTGGCACAAATGACACCCAGCACAGCCCAAACCTGGCTGACCGACCATCCTGGGATTGGTCCCAAAACAGCTGCCTGTGTGTTGTTGTTTGCCTTTGGGATGCCGGTAGTGCCTGTCGACACCCACATCGGGCGGGTGGCCTACCGGCTGGGGCTTGTGGCGACCCAAAACCCCGTCAAAGCGCAACAATTGCTCGAACAACTAGTACCCGCTGAGCGCAAGTATGCCTTTCATATGCACTTTATCCAACTGGGGCGCTTGATTTGTCATGCCCGTAGCCCGCAATGTAGCAAGTGCCCGCTCATGCAACTATGCCCAAGTGCGCAAGGAACACTTGCGTCGCCAATATAAAGGAGTCAAATGAATCAGCTCATCAGTTTGCATCACCGGCTGCTGATTACCAGTGTGACTGTGTTGTTTATCGCCCTAGCCAGTGTGGCCATCGATTGGTGGCGCCGACGTGACCTCAGTCAAATCAGTATTGGCAGCATGGCCATCATGTGGTTGTTGCTCTTGAGCAATGGCATCATTGGGGGATTGGTGGCCCGGCAAGCACCCCATCTCTCAGGCTTACACATCTTGTACGGCGGATTGGTGTTTGGGCCGCCAATGGTGCTGTGGTATCTACAGCGGGGGTTGCCCATCAGCCAACGGGCGCGGTTTTGGTTTTTTGGATTAGTGGTGACGGCAGTGCTGATACATCGTATCGTGGCGACGGGATAGGCTGTTGACGAGTCGCATGTTTGGCACTATGATTTGGCAGGCACGCAGATTACGCAAGTAAAGGGAATACAGATGAGCAAAGTACGTATCGGGATCGTCGGTACCGGCGGCATTGCCCGCAACCGGCACATCCCCAGCTTCAAAGCCAACCCCGATGTTGATTTGGTGGCAGCCTCAGATCCAGTGGCGGCGTCGTTGGCCGAAGTGGGCAATCAATTTGGGATTGCCGGGCTGTATAGCGACTACGAAGAAATGTTCGCCAAAGAACAACTCGACGGCGTGGTCATCTGTACCCCCAATAAATATCATGCCCCGGCAACGATTTCGGCGCTCAACCACGGCATCAATGTATTGTGCGAAAAACCGATGGCGCTGGATCCTGCCGAAGGGCGGGCGATGATTGCCGCCGCCAAGGCCAACCACAAAATCTTGACCGTGGGCTTCCACTACCGCCATCGCACCCCCGTCAAAGCCGCCAAACAAATCATCGACAGCGGCGAATTGGGGCATGTCTACATGGTGCGGGTCAACGCCTTGCGCCGCCGTGGCATCCCGTCATGGGGTTCATTTGTACACAAGCACATCCAAGGGGGCGGCGCCATGATTGACTTTGGCGTACACACCCTCGATACGGCGTTGTATTTGTTGGGCAATCCTAAGCCCATCGAAGTCAGTGCCACCTTGTCACAACACCTCGGTACCAAGCCCAACGTCAACCCCTGGGGCCAGTGGAATTACCAAGAATTCACCGTCGAAGACCAAGTAGCGGCCTTTGTGCGCTTCGAAAACGGGGCCTCGATGCTGCTCGAATGTTCGTGGGCCTTGAATGTACCAGAATCGACAGAGACGATTTCGTTGTCGGGCACCGAAGCCGGCCTCGACGTCTTCCCGCTCAAAGTCAACAAAGCCCAATACGGCATGTTGACGCATTGGGTGCCAGACTGGATGGAAAAAGAGAACGAAGAGCCGGGCATCGGCCAGGCTGCCGACTTTGTCAATGCCATCAAAAACGGCGGCACTCCCAATGTGCTGGCCGAACAAGCCTTACAAGTCACCGATATCGTCGACGCGATTTATCGTAGTGCCGCTGCGGGTCACGCCATCAAACTCTAAAAACACCACGACCACCCATGGGCATACTGCCTATGGGTGGTTTTTTGCTGCCCGCTTGTTGCCAAACAAAATGGTATACAATGTCGGTAGAGTTTTGATTAATAGTGGGAATATGCCATGCGACTCTCGAAGCGCGGAGAATACGGGTTACGAGCGATGATTTTGTTGGCCAGTGCCCCAGCAAAATCACCGATGATGCAAATCAAAGGAATTGCTGCTGCTGAACATATTCCAATTAAATTCCTCGAACAAATCATGTTGTCGCTCAAAAACGCCGGCTTGTTGCATAGCAAAATGGGGATTGGTGGCGGCTATTATTTGGCCAAACCCGCCCAAGAAATTACGCTGGGTAAAATCGTACGCATCCTGGATGGCCCACTCGCACCCATCGGCTGTGTATCGCAAATGGCGTATGAGCCCTGCAACTGCCCCGATGAAGCGACCTGCCAATTGCGAGCAGTGATGGGCAATGTGCGTAATGCGATTAGCGACATCCTCGATCATACCAGCCTCGCCGATGTCGCCAATAGCCAATCAGCTACGCTCTTACGCCAAGAGTTGCGTCAAAATCTGGGCAACCAACTCGGCTGATTCGGGGCGCACATAGTGAAAGTTGAGCGGTTGCTTGGAAGTGTTGGTGTGCATCACGATAGCATTGGTATAGGGGTCGGCACCGATGACATCTTTGAGCATGACCATCATCGTGCGGCGATCACCTTTGAACACCACGCGCTGATTGGTAAAAATCAACTGCCCTTGGGCCACAGCCACATCCTCATAAATCGGCATTGATTGCCCTTTGGAGCCGCCGATGCGGTAACTCACGCCACGCATAATGCGTAGACTAACCCCATGGCTCCGCCCCACTGATTCACGGCGCACCATTTTGTTTTCATACAAGGTGACTGGCTCCGCCCAATAGGCTTTTTCGTTGGCGTACAAATTCAACCCCGTGACGGTAATGGGCGTCAAGCGCCCTTGGCTGACTTCATACAGCCGGCGTTGCACAAACAACACACTCAATAACTCGCCCAGCGTTTCGTTGGGGACATTCGTCAAGGTCACGATTTGTTGGATTAATTGCATTTCGGCGTCGTCGACGCGGCCATCGCTTTTGGCGCGTTGAATCACGTCACGCAGAGCGTAGACACCCAGTTCTGCGATTTGTTCGGCACTAAACCCATGCGAGGTTATTTCGCGGTAGAGTTTGCCCATTTCGTTGACATCGAGGGTCATATCTGCCAGGGCCTGCACAAACAATTGCCGGACTGCTTCGAGTTCTTGGGCATCTTGAATGCCAGCTTTAATCGATTGTACGAGTTTATCGAACATGGTTCCTCCATAACAACGTCATCATTACAACGCAATAATGTATACTACGCTATTATGACGGAGAATACACGCCACGTTGCAACTATCAGCGCGGGCATGACGTCTAGATGAACGGAATTATCCAACCGGATTATTTTGTGGCGCTGTTTGAAAATGCATGTATAGAGGAGCACGTCGACAATGACGAACTTACCAGATGTCTCATTTGACCCAACCAATCCCGATCCACGTTGTGCTTGTGTACTCGTCCTCGACACGTCGGGTTCGATGTACGGTGAAAAAATCGACCAACTCAACCAAGGCTTAGTCGCCTTCCGTGATTCGTTGCAGACCGATAGCGTGGCCCAATCACGGGTCGAAATCGCCATCGTAACCTTTGGACCGGCTCAATTACTCCAAGACTTTACTGGTGCCAGCCAATTCAATCCGCCCACCTTGGCAGCGAGTGGTGATACTCCCCTCGGAGCCGCCTTGCAACAAGCGCTTGACATGATTACCATCCGCAAAAAACTCTACCGCGATAACGGCACTCCGTACTATCGCCCATGGGTCTTTTTGATTACCGATGGCGCCCCTACCGACAACGACGCCTGGAAAAGTGCCGCCGTCCGGATTAAAGACGAAGAATCCCGCAAAGGAATAGCCTTCTTCTCCGTAGGGGTCGAAGGTGCCGACATGGAAGTCCTCAAGCAATTGTCGACCCGGCCACCATTACCCCTCAAAGGCTATTCGTTCCGCGAAATGTTTGTCTGGTTGTCGGCGAGCCTCGGCAAAGTATCGCAATCACAACCAGGCCAACAGGTACCGTTGACCCCACCCGAAGGTTGGACCACGGTATAACAAATTACAATCCTCCCATGTGTTAATCACACATGGGAGGATTCTTACAACGAACGGACACACCATGAGTTGGCGCATTGCCAAAGCTTCGATTATCGGTAGCGGCCATATCGGCGCCAATATGCCGTGTCAAGACAGTCATTATGTCATGCAAATCGGTGACACGTTGATTGTTGCGGTGTCAGACGGCCTCGGCTCGGCCGCCCATTCCGAAATCGGCTCCAAAATCGCAAGTGAACAAGCTGTCACCCATATTGCCAATTATTTCGATTCACTCAAGCCCCCCAAAAAACGCTTGCAATGGTGGCCTTTCCCAGCCAAACCAGCACCCAAAACACAACCAGAACCAGATACCCTCGAAACCGTCTGCCGTACGGCCTTTACCGTTGCCCGTGATGCCGTGGGCGTGCGTGCCACTGCCGAACGCAAAGAACTACGCGATTTCGCCTGTACCTTGCTGGTGGCGGTGGTAACGCCCAATGACTGGGTAGTCATGCACATCGGGGATGGTGCGGTGGTTGGTATACTTGATGACGAGGCCACGCGCACATTGAGTACACCCGATAACGGTGAGTTTATCAACATGACCATGCCACTCACCAGCGCAGATTATTTGACCCATTTACGCTTTAACCACAAAGCCGAAGCGTTACGTGGCGTGGCATTGATGAGCGATGGCGTGCAACCGATGTGTATCAACTTCAAAACCGGCGAAGCCTACGATGGTTTTTTCCGGCCGATTATCCAATGGCTCCGCACCTTGAATTTGGTAGATACCGATGTATCAATGCAAAAACTACTCGACACCCCCCGCTTCCGCCAAAAAAGCGACGACGACATGACATTGGTACTCGCACTCCGAGAACCAAATCCTTAATCCCCAATGCAAGTGTGAATTGGTATACTACTAACAGATGCACATCTTCAATCGTCGTTGCATCCTAGAAATGTATCATCATGAACTTACTGGATTCGTTGTTGGCGCATAATCAGTCGTTTGTTTCATCACGGTCGTACGAGCAATTCCAAACCGATGATCGCTTCCCCGACAAAGGATTGGCCGTACTAGCTTGTATGGATGCCCGCTTGGTCGAATTGTTGCCCAAAGCCATGGGCATCAAAAACGGCGACGCCAAAATCATCAAAAACGCCGGCGCCTTGGTCACTAGTCCCTGGGGATCGGTGATGCGGAGTCTACTCGTCGCCGTCTATAGCCTACGTGCCGAAGAAATCTGTGTGGTGGCCCATCACGATTGTGGCATGAGCACCATCGACCCACAACACATATTGACCCTAGCCCATGAGCGGGGGATTTCGCACGATACCATCAACACCTTGCGCTATGCTGGGATTGATTTCGAATCGTGGCTCAAAGGTTTTGACAACGTCGAAGCGAGTGTACGGAGCACCGTCTCGATTATCAAAAACCACCCACTGTTGCCCAAAGACGTACCCGTCCACGGTCTCGTCATCCACCCCGATACCGGTCGCCTCGACATGATTGTGAATGGCTACCTGTAATTTTGCAGCGGTAGCAACAAGGGAACGAAATGCCACGTTTTCGTACTGCCAAAGGCCAGACTATCACCACCGGTCCTCAATTAGGAGCCGGTGGTGAGGGCGCGGTGTTTGATGTGGTGGGGCAACCCGCCATGGTCGCCAAAATCTACCACGCTCATCGCCTCGACGCTGCCCTCGCCGCCAAGGTCACCGCTATGGTGGCAGACCCACCCGACGATGAAACCCGTGCCAAATTCAACCATGTGTCGATTGCCTGGCCCGAGGCAGTGCTCTATAACGGCAATACCTTTATGGGCTATATAATGCCCAAAATTCCCAAATCTGACGATTTGTATGATTTGTTGCAACCGCAACAACGAGCCCAACAACACCCCACCTTGAACCATCGCCACTTGTACCGCTCAGCACGGAATTTTGCGTTGGCGATGGCAGCCATCCATCGCAAAGGGTATGTGATTGGCGACGTCAACTTCAAAAATGCCTTGTTTAACGATGATGCCTTGATTACAGTGGTGGATTGCGATTCGATGCAGGTCACCGATGCCAAAAACGTGGTACATCGTTGCCTCGTCGGCATCCCCGAATACACGTCACCCGAACTGCAAGGCCAAGATTTCGCCAAAGTCAATCGTAGCGCCAACAACGATGCCTTTGGCTTGGCGGTATTGACGTTTCAATTGCTGATGCAAGGCTTCCACCCCTTTGCAGGGCGGCCATTGCCTGGGGCACCCGATGTCGAACAAGTGCATGTCTATTGCATCACACAAAAAATATTCCCCTATGTAACCAACAAAGTGTTTGCCCCTCCAGCAGCAGCACCACCGATTGGGGCATTACCCGCTGTCCTGCAAAATTTATTTAGTCGGGCGTTTTTGACTACCAATCGCCCCACCCCCAAAGAATGGGCCGACACCATCGAGCTAATCGAATCGCGATTGGGGAAATGTAGCAACAATCCCGATCATTGGTACCCTAGTGATGGCGCATGTGTGATTTGTGAAGTCGACTACAACGTGGGGCGGCGCAAGCGCCCTGCCAACGCCCCCAACCAACCGACAGTGCAAATGCAGGTGCCACTAAACACCCCCACCAAACCCGTGACCCACCAACCAGCGCCGGTATCGACGCGTAGCCCAGCGCCAGCAACACCGCCATTCCGGGTGCCACAGACGTCAGCACCAGCAACGCCAGCACCCGCTGCCAAGCCGGCGATTTCGGCGGTTCCCCCAGCAAAGGCGACGCCACAATCAACACCATCACTGAGTATGCCATCAGGCAATCTAAGTGGCGGTTTATGGTGGGCGTGGATTGTTTCGACCATTGCAGGGATTTGGGGCAGTACGTTGGGCAAAATCGTACTAATTGGGGCGGTCATCGGCATGTGTAGCATCGGCAGCGCATTATTTCAGTCGCCGAGTACCACCACCACTACCACCAGCGATAGCAGCGCGAGTGGATCGAACAACGTGGTGGCGACGGATGTCCCCGCCGAAATCCCTACTGATGTGCCCGTCGCCACCGCAATCAGCGCCCCTGTAGCGACCGAGCAACCTACCGCAGTAGTGGTATTGTCGGCCTGTAACGCCGATGGCATCGTCGTAGCAGCCTGGCCGATGCTCAATGGCACCACCCAAAAAGCATTACGCATCACGAGCATCGATGGTAATTTAGCCACCCGCTACGGCACCAGCATTGATGTCACCAAGCTCCTCGTAGCGACGAGTAGTCAAATCGTCGCTCCTGAACAAGCGCTGGCCCAATGTGGCGATGGCGCAGGAGTACTGCGGACCCCATTTGGCACGACCGCCGGCATGTTACTCGACTGTCAACTCAACAATACCTGCACGCAACAGACGGTCGTGATGCGCCAAACCCAGCTACTGATTCGCAATCAGACGCTGTTTGGCGAGTTCAACATTGACCCGAGCAAATCGTTGTTGAGTCAGTTTAGTCAACGCAGTGTCAACAAAAACACTATCACGGTTGCCGTAATCAATAGTGATAACGATTGGGAATCATTGGTTGCGCCGTTGATTCATACCCCACTTGTCACCATCAGCAAATCCAAAGGGGTGTGGACAATCGCGAATGAGTTGATTTCGACTACGGTAGAACGTGCCGCCAATGAGTCTGCGTACGACGATCTGCGTGGTATCAGCTCACTCACGCAGCCCACCAGCATCAATCAGCTTAGTCGCACCATCGATTTCAGTAAAATCCGCTGGAGCGACGGCACACCACTCGCAGCCAACGATTATGTGCGTTGGTTTGCAAATTGTCCATCCATCAATGCATCGCTCTGTCCATTCATTGCCGAAGTCGTAGCCAAATCAGCCAGCAAAATCAGCATTATTTATATCCCAGGCCTACCCGCTACGCTCGCCAATCTGATTGCGCCAGATGCACTCAAGGGCAGTGACCAACGTATTCTCGATAGTCAAAGTGGCGATTGGCAGGTAGTATCAGGTAGTGCCGACACCCTGACACTCCAAAACGCCAACAACACGACGCTCGAGATTCAGCGGATTGATGGCAATGCCATGCAACCCTTTTTGGATGACCTGCGTCAAAACGGCAGTGATTTGGTGATTGTGGCTCCCGAATACAGCGCAGTCGTCGCCGCCGCTATCGCCGCCCAACCGCTTCCCAATAATTACGCCGTCGAACTCGTTCCTACAGGTGCTATCTACACCTACAAGACTCCCTAAAGGAGACTATTATGCGTCGTTACGCCCCATTTATCATCATCAGCATTAGTTTGCTGACCATGGCTTGTGGCAGCCTCGGCCAACTCGTCAACCAAGCGGTGCCCACACCCGAAGTGATTATCATCACTGCCACACCCCAAGACAGCGCCGACCAAGAAGTATCGCTCCAACTCACCGAAACCCCGGTGCCCGTCGATGTAGCACCGACTGCAGACACCTCGGCCGTCACGACGGAACAAGTCCCCGCCTCGATTGGTGAATCCACCTTGGTGGCAGTGCAATCACGAGGCGTCTTGAAGTGTGGTGTCAATGCTGATTTACCCGGGTTTGGCTTTTATGATGCAGTGCGCAAACGCTGGACTGGCTTCGATGTCGATTTTTGTCGGGTCATCGCCGCAGCCGTGCTCGGCGATGCCAACAAAGTCGAGTACATCCCGGTCATTACCAGCGAAGGACCCAACGAACGATTCACCGCAGTCCGCAGTAAATTAGTCGACGTGGTCATCCGCAATACCACTTGGACTGCCTCACGTGATGGGGCCGGGTTGATGTTTGGACCCACCACATTCCACGATGGCCAGACCTTTTTGGTCACCAAAAAAAGTGGCATTGCCGCCCTCGAAGATTTACGAGACAAACGGATTTGTGCCAGCGCCGGCACCACTAGTCTGATTAACTTGCGTGATGATTTCGCCGCCCGCGGGATTACCTTTGAGGCCGTCGAAATCACTGGAGATATCCTGTTCCAAAGCTATCTCGATGGCAAATGTGATGCCGTCACCAGCGATAGTAGCCAATTGGCCGTGCAACGGGTCAATTTCCCCAAACCAGATGATCATGTCATCCTCGGTGACCGCATTTCACGCGAGCCGTTGGGACCTGTGATGGCTGAAGGCGACGACCAGTGGTACGACATCGTCAGCTGGTCGGTCTATGCCACCATGTACGCCGAAGAGTTGCGGGTCGACCGTAGCAATGTCGACGAAATGTTGACCACCAGCAAAGATCCACGCGTGTTGCGATTGCTCGGTGCCGAAGGTAAAATCGGCACGCAGTTTGGGCTAACACCAGACTTCGGCTATCAAATCGTGTCGCAAGTAGGCAATTACGGCGACATCTACAATGCCAATCTGGGACCCACGACGATGTTTAATATTGACCGTGGACCCAACAAAGCCTGGAATCTGGGTGGCGGTGGCGTACTGGCATCACCACCGTTCCGCTAAGCACCGTAGCTGATCCGATGGCACAACAACACGCACCTACTGATATTAATCGTAGGTGCGTGTTTTGCCTACATCATTACGCCACGCCCGCCGCGGCCAAAATTGCGGCAATCCACCGGATCAAATTGCATCATCTAATTTTTTTGGTAAAACACTGCCCGCAGGCCGGCAATCATAGCCGGATTGGTACGGCAACAGCCGCCAATCAGTTGTGCGCCGGCGGCTAGCCAGGTCTGGGCAGCCTGCACGTAATCGTCACACGTGACGGTGCCGTGCCACGTGCCAGTAGCGCCGTCGTATGTTTCACCGGAATTGGGATATACCACCACTGCTTGGGGCGAATGCGCCCGCAAGGTACGGATAATCTCGGGCATGTATTGTGGTGGCGTACAATTTGCGCCAATCGCCACAATCTGAGGGTATTGGCGTAGGCACGTCGCCACTTCGACCAACGACTGCCCTGCACAGGTTTGTGTGCCGCTCTGACAACTTAGACTCATCCAGGCCTCGACGCCGGGAAATTCCGCGAGGAGTTCGGCCAAGGCTTGGGCTTCGACCAAATCAGGGATTGTTTCGCATGCCAAGCAATCAACCCCCGCCGCCACCAAAATCCGCATGCGCTCGCGGTGGAAGTTTTTGAGTTCATCACGTGACAAGCCATAATTCCCACGGTACTCGCCACCATCAGCAGTATAGGCCCCATAGGGACCAATTGAGCCGGCCACTAAGGGGCGCAAACGGGTCGTGGTGGCGGCATTGGCACTCCACCAGGCGTCACGGGCGGATTGCGCAATGGAGACCGCGGTGTGGATGAGTTGTTCGGCTTGGGATTGCGTCCAGCCCCGGGCGAGGAATCCCACGATAGTCGCTTGGTAGCTAGCCGTAATCACGATATCGGCACCAGCAGCGATGTAATCGGCATGCACATCGTGGATGAGTTGCGGTTGCGCAAACAGATAGCGCGCCGACCAGAGTGAATCGTGCAAATCTGCACCACGGGTTTCCATTTCGGTGGCGAGGGCACCATCGACTATCAATGGTGTTTGGCGGGCAATGTAATCAAATAATTGTGCCATATATCATCCTTACATCAGCATGACGCATTCAGAGAATTCCTACTACGTATGATATAATACACGCCATATTATCATGGAGTGATGCATGGATCATCTATCAAATCTCGAAGCGGAAAGTATCTATATTATCCGTGAAGTGGCAGCTTCTTTCGAACGCCCAGTCATGATGTATTCCATCGGCAAAGATTCGTCGGTATTGTTGCATCTCGCCATCAAAGCGTTTTATCCTTCGCTTCCCCCATTCCCTCTTTTGCATGTCGATACCAGCTGGAAGTTCCGCGAAATGATTGCCTTTCGCGATCAGCGCATGGCCGAAACCGGCATGAAGCTACTGGTGCACCGCAACGAAGATGCAATTGCCAACGGCGTAAATGTATTTACGCATGGCTCAGGCGTGCATACCGACGAACTCAAAACTGTTGCGTTACGTCAAGCACTCGATTTGCATAAATTTGATTGTGCGATCGGTGGCGCACGGCGTGACGAAGAGCGTTCCCGCGCCAAAGAACGCATCATGTCGTTCCGTAATCAACATCACCGCTGGGATCCCAAACGCCAGCGTCCTGAATTATGGCAACTCTACAACACCCGCATCGCCCCCGGCGAAAGTGTGCGGGCCTTCCCCATCAGCAATTGGACAGAGCTGGACATCTGGCAATATATCCGCCGCGAAAAAATCCCAGTTGTGCCCCTCTATTTCGCCAAAATGCGCCCCACCGTCGTTCGTGATGGTCAAATCATGATGGTTGATGACGAACGAATGCCACTCAATGTCGGCGAGACGCCCCAGATGCGCATGATTCGCTTCCGCACGCTAGGGTGCTACCCACTGACGGCTGCAGTAGAATCTGATGCAACCACCATCGAAGAAGTGGTCTACGAAACACTCAGTGCCAAAACCTCTGAACGCGCTGGGCGCATGATTGATTATGACAAGCCCGGCTCTATGGAGCAGAAAAAAATCGAAGGGTACTTCTAATGAGCCAAGTCACGCTTGATAGCACCCGTAGCCTGCTCCGCTTTTTGACCTGTGGGAGCGTCGATGACGGCAAATCAACCTTGATTGGCCGTTTGTTGTACGACGCCCAATTAATTTTTGAAGACCAGTTGCGGGGCATCACCATCGAAAGTCAGCGCAAGCTGGGTGACGAAGCCGCCCTCGATTTGTCGTTGCTTGTCGATGGCCTCCAAGCCGAACGCGAGCAAGGCATCACCATCGATGTAGCCTATCGCTTTTTTTCGACGGCCAAACGGCGCTTTATCGTCGCTGACACCCCCGGCCACGAACAATACACCCGCAACATGGCCACGGGCGCCTCGACGGCTGATTTGGCCGTGTTGTTGGTCGATGCCCGCAAGGGATTGTTGGTGCAGACGCATCGCCATAGCTGCATCGCCTCGTTGTTGGGGATACGGCACGTGGTGTTGGCCATCAACAAAATGGACTTGGTCGACTTTGACGAGCGGATTTTCCGCACCATCGAGACCCAATACCGCGAATTTGCCCGCCAGCTGAACGTCACCAGCATCACGGCCATCCCGTTGTCAGCGCTCAACGGCGACAACGTCTTTCGGCATAGTAACAACATGCCGTGGTACCAAGGGTCGACATTTATGAGCTTCCTCGAAGATGTCGACGTTGATGCCGCCCGCGAGCCCGAGCCCTTCCGGATGCCGGTGCAATGGGTCAATCGCCCCCACCAAGACTTCCGTGGCGTTAGTGGCACCATTAGTGCTGGTATAGTCACCGTCGGCGACCAAGTACGGATTCAGCCCATGGGAACGACGGCGCATATCCAGCGAATTGCACATTATGATGGTGACAAAAACTCGGCGGCCCGTGGTGAAGCAGTCACACTCGTCCTCGACCGCGAGGTCGATGTCAGTCGGGGAGCGGTGATTTGTAGTGCCACACAACCGGCATCGGTTGCAGAGCGCATCGAAGCACATGTAATTTGGATGCACGAAAGTCCCGTCCAACCCGGTCGCCAATATTTATGCAAACTTGGCACGGCCACCGTACCTGCCGTCATTACCAAAATTAGTGGCAAAATCGATGTCAATAGCATGCAACAAATTAGTGCCGAACAGCTCGAAATGAACGAGATTGGCATTTGTGTGGTGCAATTCGAAAGCCAAATCCCCCACGACGTCTATACCGCCAATCGACATATGGGTGGGTTTATTTTCATTGACCGTATCAGCAACGAAACCGTCGCTGCTGGCATGATTATCAGCGACATCAGTATCGCCCGCAACATTACCTGGCAACAACACGACGTCAGCAAAACCACCCGATCAGCGCTCAAAAACCAAAAACCGGGAGTGTTGTGGTTGACTGGCTTATCTGGTGCAGGCAAATCGACCATCGCCAATCTAGTCGAACGGGCACTCGCTGCCGAAGGCAAGCACACCTACATTCTCGATGGCGACAACATACGCCACGGCTTGAGCAGTGATCTCGGGTTTACTGCAACTGATCGCATCGAAAACATCCGGCGCGTCAGTGAAGTCGCCCGCCTGCTCACAGACGCCGGCTTGATTGTGATTGTATCGCTGATTTCGCCCTATCAAAGTGAACGTGACCGCGCTCGACGCACGATTGTAACTGGCGAATTCATCGAAGTCTTTATCGATACACCCCTCGCAGAATGCGAACGCCGAGACCCCAAAGGGCTCTATCGCCGCGCTCGCGCCGGTGAGATTCGCGGCATGACCGGGA
Source organism: Roseiflexaceae bacterium (assembly GCA_040397035.1). GTDB lineage: Bacteria > Chloroflexota > Chloroflexia > Chloroflexales > Roseiflexaceae > UBA965. The sequence goes on from JBBAWW010000068.1 coordinate 13,642, forward strand.
TAGATTCACCCTACGAAGCCCCCAGCAATCCCGAAATGCACATCGAAACCGTCAGCCGCACCCCCGAAGAATCAGCTATCCTCATCGTAGAGTGGCTCCGCAGTCATGGGAACCTACACGCCTAAGGATGGTGACAATGACACATAACATATTTGGAGCCGTGCTCGGAATGCATCGTAGTGGCACATCGGCCGTCACCCGCGCCCTCAATCTGTTGGGGGCGGCCTTACCGGGCGAAATGATGAGCAACACCCATCACAATGCCTCGGGACATTGGGAGCCGCTCGAGGTCGTGGACATCCACGACCAACTTCTCGCAAGGCATGGCTACACGTGGGACGATCCCTTCATCCCCTCAACCATTTGTGATGCCAGTACTCCAGCCACCCAAACTGCCAGCCACGATATTGCGGCGTTTGTCAGCAGTCATGTCGTCCCCCACCCCGTCGCCTTGGTCAAAGACCCCCGCATCTGTCACACCTTGCCACTCTGGCAAGCACCGCTCGCGCAGGCTGGATACACGACCGTTGCCGTATTGATGCTCCGCAACCCACTCGAGGTGGCAGCATCACTACAGGCCCGGGACCAGATGCCCACCCAGGTCGGATTGCAACTGTGGCTCCGCTATACTGTGGCTGCCGAGTACCATACCCGCCACCTGCCCCGAGTACAATTGCGCTACAGCGATTTGCTCAATGACTGGCAGGCGGCGCTATCTCCAGTCACAAGTCTGCTCAATCTCCCCTTGCCAGCAGTCGATACGGCACTTGGACAGCAATTAACGGCGTTTTTGGCCAAAGGGGAGCGCCACCACGCCATCGCCGACGACACCCTTGCCAGCCACCCCGACATGGTACCGCATGTGGCGACAGTCTATGCGCTCTGCCAACGAGATATGGCCGATCTCGCCGTCCAACAACAATTCGATCAGATACGCCAGCAACTTGCGCAATCTGATGCGACAATCCCCTCTGAAACACGAATCTACTGGGATTATCGCCGGCGCCAACATTTACACGAAATCAGCCAACTCAAAGCCGATATCGCCTGGCGGGCCAGTGTGATGGATGCCCAAACCAAAGAACTCGCCTGGCGCAAATCGGTGATGCAACAACACAAGTTAGAGCGCTAATCAGGCAATCTCGCATCATTAATTTTGCCAAAACAAAACCCCCTCGGCGACAGGATTGTCGCCGAGGGGGTTAATTGTATGCTTAGCGGATGCGACCGACCAGTTGCGCAAACGCCGCGGGGTCCCAGGCGTTGAAGAAGTCGGCATGCATCGAGTAGATTGAGCCTGACGACATGGCGAGTTCGGCGACATTGGCTTGAGCTGGGTAGTGCACCAACATGTCAATACGGGGCAGGGCGACAGTACCTACCGCACAGACACCATTGGTGGCATACGTCACGTGGCTTTTGTGGTCGGCTGAATCGAGATCTTTGCCGTTCCAACATTCGGGGAAGCGGACATCCGCAACCAAATCAGCAGTCCTGGCACACAACGGTGGGGTGCTGGCGACATCGCGGGGGGCATTGCTACAGTACCACGACACGATGTTTAAATCTTGAGCGGTAGTGGCCTTGGAATTACCAGCAATCAGCATCAAACCACCAGGATGGGGCATCAAGCGGTTCGACACACTCTTCGAATAAACAATCGTGACGTTTTTGGGATTGATGGCCACACTGCCACGCCACAACTGTGGTACCCAATATGCCGATGCATCAGCGGCAGGGACACAAGTGGTGGCACGATTGGCACGCAAGCTGGTAAAGGTGGAGTTTTCATTTGTGGAGCGATTGCCAAAGAATTGGTGGTAGTGGCTCATGGCAGCCATCCCAGGCATCACAATCGGATCGACGTTGTTGACTTGACCGGTGGCACAATTGATGGCAAAGTTTGGTACTACTGCAGGGACGGGGATGCGAGTGGTCTGGGGAGCGGTCTGGGTGGGTTGGGGAGTGGCAGGTGGTAACATGATAGTGGCGGTCGGCTTGGGAGGAATCGGCAAGGCACTGACGGTGGTAATGCTTCCGATTGCGAGTACTACGCCGGTGACTGCAATCCCTAACAAGTGGTGAATCTTCATCGTGTTGTCCTTCATTAAAAACGGCTTATGGTATACAGACCGCCGTGTACCCATAATCGTTCCCTAGTTTTTGTTTAGATTTGATGAAGAAAATAGAAAATAGAAAATGCAGCATACGCAGTTGGAAGCGTGACATCGGAAGCATGACCTGAAGTAGGGGCGATTACCGCACGGCGCATCGGCATTTAATCGTCGTGGCGTCATTCCATGGCGCCGTGTACGTGTCAGTGTGCCGTGATAATCGCACATGAACCGATTTTCATCACAAAAATCCCCCGCTGCCAGATCGCAACGGGGGAGTACACCTGTATAAATTTAACGAATTAACGTTTGCGGAGTGATGCCAAAATACGTCGAATTTCGCCTGCTTCTTGCATACCATCTTCGCGGACATGGAGCTCCATGCTGGGGCTGATGACAATCCGATGCCACACATCGCTCGTTGTCTTCGCTGGTTGAGTCGGTTGACTCTGACGAACAAACCCGCGATTACTTTGCATGGTAAATGTTGGCTTGAGCGTTTCTTCATGCACGGTATTACTCAAAAAATCAAATTCAGATTCATTGAGTGATTTGGCACTAAGATCATTGTCGACTGGCGCAAACGCGCGTACGTGGTGGCGCATTGACGCTACCGGTGCTAATTGCTGCGCCGCAATAACATGTGCGGCAGTCGCGCTCTCGATTCCTTCGGCATCATTGAAGCGGGCATCAATCGCTGCCGGCACAGGACCAGCGAGGCGCTCGAGCTCAGATTCACTCATGGACGCCATTTGGTCACGAATCACCCGCAACGGCAGAAAGCGCTCTTTGAGGGTTCTCGCGGCATTCAACTGCAGATAGTGTCTGCGCGTATAGCGGGCATAGCGGTCACGCCCAGCAGGCTCATCGAGCACGCCCTCGTCAGTATAAAATCGGATGGTCCGCACCGTGACATTGGCCATTTTGGATAATTCGTTTATTGTTATGCCATCTTTGTTCATTGAGCACTCCTTACAGTATTACCGAAAACTTACAGCAATAGTACAGACTCCTGCGCTATTTGTCAAAAAAGCGTTCATAACAGTGGATCGTCAGCACTATAACCTGCTACAACGACGTTGTAGTATCAGTAGAAGTTCCCGACATCATCACATCTTCACCAGTACGACGTAACGCAACCATTGCAGATTCTACATGTAGTGCCATTGCTGATTCAGCAAGTGTGCTATTTTGGGTTACTACCGCTCCCACGAGTTGTTTGTGCATTTCGTGTACTTCGTCTAATTCGGCCCGATTGCGGCGATGTTGCAAGCCGGCAAGGCTCACTTGGCGCAAGGCATCGCCGAGTGATTCTACAAAATAATAAATCATCTGATTTTGACTTGCTGCGGCAAATTGTAAATGCAACTGTGCATCGAGTTCGCTATAAAGCGGCAAATCATAACGCGCATCCCACATCCCATCCAACAATACGTGTAATTTGGCAATATGATCGGGGGTACGTCGTTGGGCCGCCAATGATATTGATTGGACTTCGATACCCCGCCGCACTTCGAGTAATTCACGCACGGTGACTGCGTTGAGTTGCGTGGCCCGCTCAAAAAAATGCACCAACGCGGTGGCGGTTACCGGGCTAATGATGGCATTGCGCCCATTAGCAATCGTTAGCATGCCACGCCCAACCAGCGTGCGCAACGCTTCACGCACCACCGGGCGACTGACGCCGAGTGCCTCGGCCAGCCGCATCTCTGACGGCAACGTATCACCGGGTTGTAATTGCCGACTCAATACATATGATTGCACCCGATCAACCGTTTGTTCTACTAACGTGATCTTGGCGATTTTACGCAATGCCCCATGTTCTTGCACGGTAATCTTTCCTCATGTATACTATTCACAACCTATCATATAGGTTTACAGGTTTTGGTATTCCCATCGATATTATTACCACTGAGGCAGTTATGTCCACTTCATGTTGGGACACCAACGAGCATCATATCAACGTAACAATTGATTGCACAGCGCATGATATCACCGTCAACTTGACGCATGGACAACAACACCTAACACCTATTTGGCAAATACAATCATCAATCACTGATTGGGGTACATTATTACAACGGATTAACAACAGTTTAGCACAGGTACAACAAATTGATACTATTGTTCATACAATACAAACAGACTGTACCGCACTTAGTTGGCAATTTGGGATTCAATTGTGTACATTGTTGCCGTTGCCATTGATGATTCCCAATTCACTTTCGTATATAGCCTGTATCAGTGAACAGCATGTCAATATCCACGAAATAGAAACGTACTTCCGCAAACAATCATTGATTTGGGCACATCAACGGGTACGCATCAACGCTATCCGCCAAAAAAACGCCACCCCCATCCCAAGCAACACTATGCATTTTTTAAAGGGATGGTCATCACGCGTGCTCACCGGGGCGTTATTCCTTGCTGACGGCCAAATGTTGATGGGAGGGCATCCTACCGCCGAACGCATCATGGCACACCAGTTTGTCATCAATCAGGTTGATTAACGTCACCGTACCATCGCAACACGATAGCGCATCCCACAGAAGACACAAAAAATCCTCGTTATCACGTATAATCAACACACACAAAAATCACGAGGAGCGCACAATGAGTTTATCATTATGGCAACAAACCAATGGCAGCGTACTCAACGCTATCGGGGTATTAGTTGGGGCATTGGTCGGGCTTTTTTTTCGCAATTCCTTACCGCCACGCATTGCCAACACCGTCCAGTCTGCAATCGGGCTCACCACATTGTTTTTGGGAATGCGGATTGCTTGGGGACTCAGC
>JBBAWW010000069.1:0-12595 GCA_040397035.1 Roseiflexaceae bacterium
ACACATGTAAGCGCATTTTTTTGCAGACCATTATTTTCAAAACCCGCCACTCCTTGGGTTTCGAAATTGACACTGAGGACGGGGTTTAGCCCTTCGCTAATCGTCCCTTCACTCCCCACAATATCACCACTGTTTTTGGCATAGGGGCTCCAGCCAAGGATGCGTTCACGCACATCGATGATGCCATCACCATCGCCATCGCTTTGGAGTGGGTCAGAAGTTACCCATGTCGTTTGCGGGACGTTGTTGATAATGGCATAAGTGACATCCCAGCCACCCACACGGACACCATTCACACTCCGTACGATTTCTTCGCCGTCGGTCAGACCATCACCATCGCTATCGACGCGGTTTGCGTCAGTACCATACTGGAATTCCTGGAGATCCGTGAGCAGGTCACCATCACTATCTTTGCTGTTGGGGTTCGTAGCAAAGGCGATTTCGCGATTATCATCAACGCCATCGCCATCACTATCGTAGTTGTTGTCACTTGAGCCTTGGGTGAGTTCGAGGCTATTAGGCACACCGTCATTATCGGCGTCCTTGAACACCGGGAACGTCGGTTGGTCATCTACTACAGGTGACCAATTAAACGTATAGCCATTCCCTTTGGCTTGCATCGTAGTAAATAGCCCAAAGGTGCTCGGGAATACGTCAAAAATCGTGGCATCGTCTTCGTTCAAATTGGTGTATTTGGTATCCTTGGCTGTTTTAATGTAACAGACAGGAATTGGGAATGGGAAAAACGGCAACGGAATCCAAATCGCAATACAATTCTGTTGCGCCACCTTGCTCGCTTCTGACATCCATACTGCTGGCAATGCCTGGTTAATCCCACTCTGGGTAAAGACATTGTTATGCGAGAATGACATCTGCTTACGCCACTTAAACCCTTTGTAATCGTCGCTGGTATCAGTGTTTTTGCTCCAGCTACTAAACTGCGACCCCAAACTAATCGAACCAGTCAAATCAATTTGATCTTTGCTTAACGCATAGGTAAAAGCCGTATTACGTTCGTTTTGGCCGTTCCACTGCCAAAAATAGGGGAGAGCCATCCACGTAGTGGGGAAGGGCATACGGTCAATATAATCGGTAACCTGCATATTTGACACCCAACCATTCCCGACCCGGAATCCTTGGGTTGCTGTAGATAGCTTCGGTGATTGTGGCGTGACATCTTGTTTGCGTGAATACGCATCACCCGGGTCAATCACCACGTTCGCCGCAAACGGCGAAAAAATATTTGCGAGAATCCCCGATATACCACCACACAGCCATTGCCCCGCCGTACTGCGTTGTTTTTCGGGCGAGATGTTTTTACAAATCAGATCCGCCAAAGCATCAAGTGCCCCAATAATTGCCGCCACCAAGGCACCAATGCCCGTGGCACTCAACAGCACCATCAAAATAATCACGGCCGTTTGACCAATAGCCGCCGACACGGCATTGGCTTTTTGGTAGGCAAATTCAGCGTTTTTAATTGAGATAATTGCCGTTGCCCAAGTCGTCGCCAACGAAATCGCCACCCCCACCATACCGAGTTTTTTACCGATGGTATCGGTCATTGAGGCGATTTTGCCGATACTCTGCACCGCATCCGCCGCTCCTGCAACTGCCTTTGCCGCATCGGCAGCCGCTTCCGCATAATCTTTAAAGGCGCCCACGGCATCGGCAATCGCCATCACCAACGAAATAGTGCCAATTACGTTGTCGACAGTCGCTTGGTGATCAGCTAATTTGGTACCACTCCCAAATACATCGATAGCATTGACGATAAACGCCCCGGCAGCCACTGCAGTATCACCCGCACCTAGCCCTTTAGAACGGCCGCTATCAGCATCAGCGATTCCTCCAATTGCCCCCAAAACATCCCCAGCCATGGCCGTTTGATCAGTAATATCTTGGGCTTTGCTCCCATCATCACCATCATCTGCCGGGTCACTCGTATTGGCTGCCTGCACAAAATAGGGCTGGTAGAGATTCACGATATCGGTAACTTCCCCGTTCCAATTCGGTTGTGACGGCGCCTTGAAGCTACTTTGGGTAATCCCACTTAGTTTTTTGCCAAATATATCGGCATACAGAGTGACTTGTTTGGGATTAAAAAACGTCCCCACGATTGCCGTGGCCACCGCACCATACAATTGTTGCCACGAATCGGCATCAATGGTGGTCGGCTTGCCCACGTAATTCCCGTTGGTATCTAATGCAGGAGCGACTTGCGTTTGGACTGCGCTAATTTCATTGCCAATATCAATATTCTCATAGGGTGCCCACTTGCCCCCACCACTTTAAACATTTGTCCATTCAGGCTACGGGTAATCCGCACACCGACATTCACAAAAGCCACGCGGTTAGCGGTTTTGTCGAAAACAGCCGTACGCTCACGCCCTTCGCTGGCAATCAATACCGCCGGCTTACAGCGCGGGGTCATGTCAGTTTCACATTGACTGAGCAATTGTGCTGGCGTTTGACCCGTACAATCTTCGGTGGTAATTGTTTTGCGACAAATAAGTTGATTCAAAATATTCGGAATTTCCGTACTACTGATTTTGATTGACTCAAGTGGCGTTGAATACTGGAATGTACTAGCACGGGTCGCCGTCGGATCGATCCCATAGGTACTTAACGTTGCTAATGCAGCATTTTTGCGATTATCAAAGAGGGCGGGGATTGATTTGGTGGCATCGGTTGAATTCACTTCAAAAAACGGCGTACTCATGAACGCGTTGTCTAACATGCGGGCGAGTTTACTAATCTGCAACCGCCGCTGTGTACCATTTACTGCCGGTTGGGCCACATCTTCGTAGACCACCGTACTTTTGAATGGTTGTAATTCAGAGACTTTTAAGCCCGTTAAGATGAATTCGCCATAATAATTATGCACTGATGTGGTTTGGCTAATCCGCTCACTATCACTACAATCTGCAATGTCTGGTGGGCAGACATCTTGGATGGCACTTACGATCCACATCAAGCGTGCCTGGTGGTTACTTTCCCACGCCTTGGTAGCCGTTTCGTAGTACGTCACCGATTCATACGCCACGATACTTCCCGTATTGTCATAGACAGGGTTAATAGGCACTAATAATGTGACTTCGTTTAATTTCTTTTGCCCTTGGACATCCATCGACCATATCGCATTAATTCCATACGGAGCAAACTTGCTGGTATCTAGCCATGCCGGCGTCCGATCTGCACTACTACCGCCACAGTTCTTGGTGGCAACACAGGCCTTCAACGGCAAATTCCCGTATGAAGTGGCGCTGATTGGCACCCGAATCTCGACCATGGCCGAGACCTTCATGTCACCATTACTTGCACTACTATCGCTGGCCGGGTTGCGTAAACTATTTGCAAATGTCGTATCGTTGACCCGCTGAATCTGCCCCTGCTTGTCATTACTCGGCCAGTCATAAACCGCCCCATGGCCATACAACAATTTGGGGTCACTCGGTCGGAATTGGAACGACACCACCAGCGGCAACGACGTACTACTAGTACTGCTGTCAGTCACACTATACGTAAACGGCGCACTATCAGTGAATGGGGTCTTACGACCGATGTCTGGCACCATGTCATCAGCATCGGCGACACCGTCATTGTCATTATCAAAATCAAGAAAGTCAGGAATCATGTCGCCATCGCTATCGCCACACGCCGTCGTGCCGGCACTGACATGTTCGGTGCATTCAATCCCATCCCACATGCCATCACCATTGGTATCAGGCGCAAACGGCGACGTATAATATTTGGCTGCGCCATAGGTCGATGGGAACTTGACTTCAATAAAATCAGGCAGTCCATCGCCATCAGTATCTTTGAGGTTGGGATTGGTACCGATTTGCACTTCTTGGAAGTCATTTAAGCCGTCACCATCACCATCTACATTACGGGTATTCGTCCCCAACAATGTTTCTTGGTTGTCACTCAGCCCATCACCGTCACTATCAACATCAGCAGTGGTATTTGCCCGGGTCGATAATGACCGCGACGAACCATTACGCGCCAATGTCATCTGTGCCGGGGTCTGCACCCCTGCCGGTGGCAAAATCACCCCATTCACGCCTATCACCTGGTCAAGCGGTGATATCAATGGGTTAAATGGTACTGCTGGTTGGGGCGTTGGTACCGGAGCCGTTTGGGTGGCAGCCTGACTCGTCGCCACGCCACTAAACGGCTGCAACACCATAATCCCTACCACTAACAACGTCAGTGGCAGGGTCAGCCGCCGTCCAAATACCGACACCACTACGCCCACGAGTAGCAACGCCAATACCACCATCAACACAAAAAACGCATATTGTGTCGCCGCAATATCAACCCCAACCATGAAACTCAAGGCATTGAGGGGCTGATGCAACAACCGCTGTAACACAATCCCTGTACGGGCATAATTCAAAAATGTCGTTTTTATTGTGGCATTTACCGCACCCGTACGCGCCGTTTCGGGCATCGTCATCGTCATATTCAACGTGCTGGGCAAGCCATCTTTATCAATACTAATCGTGCCATCACCCTGCGCTTGGCGGAGCTGCGTCGATTGCGCCACACGATACCAATCCGCATTATGCGTGATGCCATGTGATTGATCTGCCGCCAATAAGCGCGCAAAATGATCCGTAAACTGTTTGCCATCAAACACAAATCCATAGGAGAGATTATTTTTGTCTTTAACGGTAATATCACGCATCCCTGCCAAATACGAAAGGGCATTTAATTGACTTACATCTTGAATCGCATTGATTGCAGTCCACTTACCGCCGTGTTGGCGCATATAGGATTGCCCACGGGTACGCCGCACCTCGAAACTCGCCCCCCGATTGGTAATATTCGTGATGGCTAATTGGGTTGTTTGATTGCTTTCGTCGACACTCCCCTCGACCACATACTGTTCACGGGCACTTGGTTTGGCATAATTACTCAAGCGGGGCTGATAATTGGTGATTTGATCGACTTCACTACGAAATTCATATGCCCCACTCAGCTGAGCCATTTGCCACGCATTACTCACCTGGGTATATGGCAGCTGGCGTTGCATCGTGTCAACGAGTAATAATCCACCTGCGACAACAACAATTATTGCCACAACAAATAGCGTTACTTTTGTAATTATTGAGTTCGACATCTATCACCCCGTTAAATTGATATATACTATCAACAATACTACACATACGTACGACAATATCGCATATAAATATGAAGATTACATGTCAATACCTACCAATCTATGCCGCTCGCTGGTTGTTCGGCGACGCATTGATACGCCCAAGTGCCAAATACGAAGGATGAAATATGCAGTCGGAAGCAGCAGGTAGCCGAGGTAGTCAATAAAAATCAGTATAGATCATGTCATACTTCCGACTTCACGCTTCCTACGTCGTTGTGACGCCATACGAAGGATAAAATATGCAGTCGGAAGCAGAAAATACCGAGTACCCAAAATCCCCGTTGTACATGCGTACAACGGGGATTGCTATCGCTGTTATTTGGTGCGTTGTTCCCAGGGATGGACGAAGGCTTCGGGTTCGACGCCGAGGGCATCGGCGATGCGATTGATGTAATTAAAATAGCTAATTACTTGGGTGGCATCATGGATGCCGTGATCATCGAAGCCGTGGCCGCGCAACACATCGAGGTCGGCAGGGCTCATTTGTTGGGGGGTTTTGGTGAGCTTCTCGGCGTAGGTGCAGAGCGCTACATTGGCAGGCGATAAATCGGCTTTGCGCCAATCACTACAAATGTGATGCACCAGCAAATCGGCTTGGACTTCGTCGGTAATCCCAAAATCTTTGGCGACCTCAGCACGGAGGTCATGCGCATGCGACCGTCTTCAGTAGAGGCAGTGATTGACGGACGAGGTGACGGTGGCCAGCATTTCGCGCTGACTGCGTGACAAGGGCGACGGGCCATGCATCAACACCCCATACATATCCATGGAGGCCTTCATGGCGCGGGGGTTTTGGCTCATAATGGCGACGATGTTCCAAATGCGCCCGGCGCGTTTGATGGCAGCATCGTACTGCTCTTTGAGGAAGCCGGTGGCTTCTTCAACGGTAAAGACACGAATCCACGGCATAGTGGCTCCTATCTTGTGAAAAACGAATGCATGTTGATTATATCGTATGTTGTGTGTTGCCATATTTTCATACATTACTACCAACTATGGTATATTTGTAGCAACGCACACAGGAGCAAGGAACCCCCATGAGTCGCATCGTCACCGTGGCCAACCTCAAAGGTGGCATCGGCAAAACTACTACCGTCATCAACATCGGCGCTGGCCTCGCGTTGCGCGGAGTCAAAGTGCTACTCATCGATACCGACCCCCAAGGCAATTTATCGTCGTCACTCAGTGTCACCGCCAAACACACCCTCTATGAACTGATGATCGAAGGAATGGATCCAGCCCGCTGTATCGTCCCCGCCCGCCACAACCTCGATTTAATCGTGGCCGACACGACGCTACTCAGCGCCCAAACCACCATGTCACGGGGTGGTGAATGGGGCCGCACCCTCGAGCGGGTGCTGGCGCCGATTGCTGATTTCTATGACATGATTTTGATTGATTCGAGTGGCTCGCTCACCCCCATGAACGCCAATGCCCTCGTGGCTGCCGACGATATTATCACCCCAACCACGGTTGAGCCGTTTTCGATTCGGGGGGTCGAATTGCTGTTTAAGCAAATCGAACAAATGAAGGGCAACACTGACGCCATCAAGCTGATTGTGCCCACCATGTATGACCCCCGTTCGAGCCAGTCACTGCAATTACTCGAAAGCTTGCAGCGCCTGTATGGCAGTCGGGTCACGCAGCCGATTCGTACCAACGTGCGCTTGTCCGAATCACCGTCCTACGGCAAATCGATTTTTGAATACGATGCCGAATGTCGGGGTGCCGAAGATTATCGCATTTTGGTGGAGCGCATTTTGCAGACCTTGCAAATCACCCCTACTGGCGACGCCCGGCCTACCTTGCAACAACGCGTCAACCCCAGTAGTGTGGCCTATAGTGGTAGTAAAGCGAGTCCGGTGGTGCAATCGGGGTCGGTCTATGACCTGCAGGTGTGCCCACGTTGTGGCCGCGATATGCGCCATACCAATGCGGCCGGCTACCGCATCATGATTTGTAATTCGTGCAACTACACCAAGCAGGTGTTACAACGAGGGCGGTAAGCCACTCACACGACGAAAGCAATCGTATGCACCCAACCACCATCGCAACCCTGATCGCCTACACCTTTTGGGCAGATCTGCGCGTGTTGCAGGCCTGCACCCAGCTTACCACAGACCAATTCGTGCACTCCGTGACGCCCGACCCGGGCTGGCACACGTTGCGGGGCACACTGGTACACGCCCTCGATACCGCCTATGGCTGGCGAATGGCGCTGATGGAGCAAGAAGATCGCGCAATTATCAATGAGACAGATTTTGCTGATGTGGCCAGCCTGACACAACGCTGGCAACAAGAGCAAACTGCGTGGCAAGCATATGTGGCACAGTTGAGCGAGACAGACATCAATGCGGTGTGGTGGCAGCACGAGCAATATCGGCGCACCCGCTGGCAGACCATCATGCACGTGGTCAACGACATGACTCACCACCGTAGCGAAGCCGCTACTATTTTGACCGGCTTTGGGTATTCACCAGGTGAGCTCGATTTCGACTTGTTTGTGGTGGACGTATATACAACGAAAAATGCAGAATGAAAAATGGAAAATTATGCGTGAGACGTGGCGCTATTTTATGCATTGATGGAACTGCTGGCCTGGTGGCGGGCATGGCTATGTAGCTGCGCTGAACGGATGCGAAGAAGCTCATTCACGCCGCAGCGCACGTTTTTTCACAAAAAATAATAATCTTGCTCGACGTTACGTGCTAGGCGACTAAGCCTTCGGCATCACCAAAGGCCCTCACATCAAGGTCATCGAGGCTGAGGGCGGTAACGCCATTGGCGACGAGTGCTCCTGCAATCTGGGCGCGATGCTCGGTGGCGTGGTGGATAGCTTGGGCCAACACGGTGGTGCGCGCCCGGTTCGATGCAAAATCATTGGAGCGCGTCACCACTCCAGCTGGGGTGTGGGCAGCCAGATGCAAGCGCGCATCGGCGCCGGCACATACCTTTGCCAAGGCATCGAGTTCGCTGATGCGCGTCGGTGGCAGAGATGTTGGTGCGGTAAGCACGCCAGCATTGCCTTCGAGTGATTTTGCTAAATACATTGCCGCCTCGACGAGGTGATGAAGCGTCATTGCCACGGTCCACTCGTTGCCTAGCTCGGTGTAGTGCAATACTGCATCCGGTAAGCGCTGCAAGATCGTAAACAACTGCGCATTGGCCCAGGCCATGTGGCAGAACAAACGGTCGCTAGTAGGGTCAATGTGATTATTCATTCATTCATCCTTCGGTGCGTCACGGTACGATGACATACTGCTCGTACAAATAAGAATTCGCTGCTCCCGCTACGACGTACGCATGCCACGTGGCTCACTCACGACGCAGCGCACGTTTTTTTACAAAAAATAATACGCTTACCCTGGCGTTACGTGCTATGCCCCTAACCCTTCGGCATCACCAAAGGCCCACACATCCAAATCATCGAGATTCACGGCGGTAATGCCATGCGCCACAAGTGCCCCGGCAATTTGGGCACGATGCTCGGTGGCGTGGTGGATGGTTTGGGCCAATACGGTGGCGCGGGCGCGCGTCAGAGTCGGATCGTCTTGGCGCGTCACCACACCAGCTGGGGTGTGGGCAGCCGCATGCACACGCGCATCGGCGCCGGCACAGGCAGCCGTAGCGATGGCAAGCTCGGCGTGCGTCGACACACGATCAAACGGCAGGTCGGCGTATGGCATGCCGTCGAACCGCGACGCATAGCTGGTGGCGGCTTCGGCCAAATGTGCCGTAATCATGCCTACACTCCAGTCGTTGCCCGGTTCACAGACCGCAAACGTGGTTTCGGGCAGGCTGGCGAGTACCGCAAAAAGTTGCGCATTGGCCCAGGCCATATGGCGAAACAAACGGTCGCTGGTGGGGTCGATTTGCTGGTTCATCCGTTCATCCTCTCGTGTGTCGTAGCACTTGACACACGACTATTTCTATTCATGCCTATTATTGCATGTGCCCATGAGATCCACTGCGACGTACGCATGCCAAGCGGCTTATTCACGTCGCAGCGCACGTTTTTTTACAAAAAATAATACACTAACGTGACATCATCAATGCAACCGCCTCCGGCGCCACCGCACCGGCTCGGGCCCCTAACCCAGCCACACACATCGCGGCGGCGGCGTTGGCAAAGGTGGCGGCAGATCGGATATCGTGGCCTTGGAACCGGGCATACAAAAAGCTACTACAAAACGTATCGCCCGCCCCAGTCACATCGACCACGGTGACGGCCACGCCGGGCACATGCACGGTTTCGTGGGGGGCAAACACGATGCAGCCCTGCGCAGCCAACGTCACCACCACTAATTCGAGCCCGTGCGCCAGCAAGCGGGCGGCGGCATCCTGTTGCGCCAAATCGCCTCGATAGCGATCAAAGCCTACTTGATTGAAAAAGGCGATGTCGAGGTGTGTAAAGCGTTCTTCGTCACCGTCTTGGAGGTAGTCGACGTCGAGGTCATAGACCATTTTGGCGCCCCGCGTCCGACAATAATCGATGATGGCTAGGCTGTCCATGGTGCCACAGCGGAGCAGATCGAATTCGACGGGCGTAGAATAAATCAGCTCGGCATGGGCGAGTACCTCCAACTGCGCCGTGGTGATGTCGATGTGGGTGATGCCTAGCGTGGGGATGAGCACGGTATGTTCGTCAGCTACCAAAAAAATCAGACATTTGGCGTCGGGCAACGTGTCATCAAAAATCACCAACGAGGTATCGACGCCACTTTTTTGCAAATCCGCCAGCAACAATTGGCTAATCGCCCCGCTATTGAGCAGCGCCAAAAACTTGACATCCAGCCCCAAAGCCGCTGCCACGCAGGCGGCATTGGCAATCATGCCACCGGGGACGGCGGGCAGGGCGTGGACGATGGCTTTGTCTTGGATGGTTGGCCAATAGTCGGCGCGGTAATACTCGTCGAGTGCCACATCGCCCACAAACACGGCATATCCCATTGGTCACACTCCATACGCATCACGATTATGCCCATCATACTCTGATTGCGAGTTGACGGCACGGTCAAACTTTGTCAAGATGATGCGTGACACACCCTCAACGAAGCGAGTATGCCTTTGACCTACCTCATCAGCGGTTGTACCCACATCAACGACCTGATCGATGCCACGGGGCATACCACCACCGCTCAGCTCGGTGGCACGATTTATACCGTTAATGGCATCAAACCCTACTGCGATGATCTGGTGTTTGTGAGCACCGCCGGTCCTGATTTTGGCGACTTTTTTGGAGCCTATTACGCAGCCAATCAACTGTCGAGCGCCGGTGTCTACCAGGTACTGCCACGCACCCAATACAACTTGCTGGCCTATCAGGCAGATGGGCGCTGGCGGGAATATTCTAAATATGGGGCGGATTTTGCTACCCAATGGGGCGCAACGGCCCTCATCCAAGCGGCTCACCTCTTGCCGTTCGCCAGCCCGCAGACCCGCGGCATCTACCTCGAATCAGGGGTGACGGAGCCGATTTGGGCTGACCTTGGCGCCATCCGGGCTGCCGCCCCCCACGCCAAAATCATGTGGGAGGTGGCGGGTTGGGATATCGACGACCCGGCGCTGCACGACACCATCGCCACCTGCATCGCTCAGGTCGATATTTATTCCATCAATTTACCGGAATCCATGGCCTATTTTGGCACCAACAATGAAGCCGATTCGCTAGCGGCGATTGTGGCACTGGGTAAGCCGTGTCTGTTTCGGGTGGGCACCAAAGGGGCCTACATGGTGCAGTCAGACCAGGCGTGGTTTGCGCCGTCGTACGACCTGGCCCAAACCGTCGACCCCACCGGGTGCGGCAATTGCGCCACCGGGGCGGCCTTGTACGGCTACGCCGAGGGGGTGCATCCCTTGCGTACGGTGGTTCTCGCCAACCTGGCGGCGGCACTGAATGCGCGCCAATATGGGCCGTACCCGCTGTATACGGCGGCGCTGCGTGCCGAACTCCTACACCGCGCCGACAGTGAATTTACACGACTAACAAAGGAAAATAACCATGTTTCTTGATCTATTCCCGCGTCCCAAACCAATCATGGCCATGTTGCACCTCAAGGGTGACAATCGTGACGACATCCTCGCACGCGCCGTGCGTGAAGCCGACCTCTATGCCGCCGGTGGCGTCGATGCCATGATTGTGGAAGATTATTATGGTGATAGCACCGATGTCGAACGGGTACTGGCGGTGCTGGAGCGTGAACGGCCGCACTATATCATCGGCGTCAATGTGCTCGACGATTTCGCCAAAAGCTACACACTGGCGGCGCAGTATCATGCCAAATTCATGCAGGTCGATTCGGTGTGTGGGCATCTGCATCCCGACGACGAGCCGGCCTACTTTGCGATGATTGCTGGCTATCGCCGCACGGGGGCGGTGGCCGTGATTGGGGGCGTGCGCTTCAAGTACCAGCCCTATTTGTCGGGGCGCAGCCTAGCGGCCGACCTCGCCATCGGCCGGCAGTACTGCGATGCGATTGCGGTGACGGGAGCGGGGACGGGGGTTGATACCGATATGCAAAAAATCCACGAATTCCGCGCCATCCTGGCAGACTTCCCGTTGGTCATCGGCGCCGGCATGACGGCAGCCCAAGTAGCCGACAAATTGGCGATTGCCGATGCCGCCATCGTGGGCAGTACCTTCAAAGATACCCGCAAGGATGCGGGCGAGGTCAGTACGGCGCATGTACAAGAATTCATGGCGGCGGTAGACCAGATTCGGTAGGAGGATGCGCTGATTGGCTTCCGCCAATCAGCGCAGTACCAAGAATGGAAACGCCTGCTCCATCATTTTTATGATCCATTCCCCACGGTGGAACATTATGTCGCAGTCATGCCACGTATGTGAGATTGCGCACCAGCGAAACACAAAGGAGAGGAATCACGCTGTGATTCCCCTCCTTAAGTATCAATATGAACCACTCCCCAAGAGGCTACAACATGTACGTGCGTTAATCCGCGTTATACGGGACGTACATTCTCGGCACGCGGACCTTTCGGACCAGTTCCTACGTTGTATGACACTGTCTGCCCCTCTTGCAAATCTTCATAACGACAGCCTTCCACACTACTCATATGGAAAAACAAATCATTTCCGCTGCCGTCAGCAATAAACCCAAACCCTTTGTCGGTCAATCGTTTGATAGTACCTTGTTCCATTGTGTCGCTCCTCTGAAATATAATCCCACTTCGGTGCTAATACCTACGCAAATTAAAGGTAGTATAAAAATAATTTTAACACATACTGACAATCCCCACACCAAAATGCAGGAATCTAGTGTTATTCGTGGAGAATTGTACCGCTGGGGGCGAATGATATGGCGAATTTATTCGCCGCGATTCGCCCGTACGATTGGCGGGGCGATGGATATCCGCTGGGGGCGAATGATATGGCGAATTTATTCGCCGCGATTCGCCCGTACGATT
>JBBAWW010000069.1:12695-17031 GCA_040397035.1 Roseiflexaceae bacterium
CGATGGATATCCGCTGGGGGCGAATGATATGGCGAATTTATTCGCCGCGATTCGCTCGGTGTGGAAAGAACGTCGGTATCATACTGTTTTCAGCGTGATGTGGTAGAATACATACAGGTTTGATGTGTTTTGAGAGATGCGTTTAGTGCATCTAAATCGAGGAAATCATGCATACACGAGTTGCTATTATTGGTTCAGGCCCTGCCGGATTGACCGCCGCGCTCTATGCTGCCCGCGCAAGTCTCGAGCCGCTCGTCATTCGTGGCCTCCAACCAGGTGGCCTGATTGCCACCACCAGCGAAGTCGAAAACTATCCAGGATTTGTGGATGGAATCGGCGGCTATGAGCTGTCGGACAACATGGAAAAACAAGCCATGCGCTTTGGTGCCAAATTCAAAGACACCTTGATTACCTCGATTGACGCTTCCCAACGCCCGTTTGTGTTGCACACCGACGACGGTGAACCCATCACCGCCGACACCATCATCGTGTCGACCGGTGCCTCGCCGCGCCATTTGGGCGTCCCCGGCGAAGAAAAATTGGCCAATCGCGGCGTGTCGTACTGCGCCACCTGTGATGGCTTTTTCTTCCGCGAAAAGCGCGTGGTCGTGGTCGGTGGTGGCAATAGTGCCATCGACGAAGGGTTGTTTTTGACTCGCTATGTGACCGAATTGGTGATTATCCACCGTCGCGATAGCTTGCGCGCCGACCCCATCCTGCAAGAACGTGCTTTTGCCAATCCCAAAGTGCGCTTTGTGTGGGATTCCGCCGTTGACGAAATATTGGGCGAGCAATCGGTCACCGGCGTCAAAATCCGCAACCTCAAAACGGACGAAATTACCCAGATCGACACCGAAGGCGTATTCCCCTATATCGGCCATGTGCCCAACACTGGTATTTTTAAGGGGTTGCTTGATCTCGACGAAAACGGGTTCATCGTTTCCGAGGCGCATACCCGCACCAACGTGCCGGGGATTTTCGCGGCCGGCGATGTGGTTGACCACGTCTATCGCCAAGCCGTTACCGCCGCCGGCGAAGGCTGCAAAGCCGCCATGGAAGCTGTCTGGTACCTAGCCGACCAAGACTTTGCCGCCAGCAAAAAAGCTGCAGTATAGCGTGTACAACCCCACAGATGACGGCGTGAAATGCCGTTGTCTGTGGGGGTTTGTTCATTTTGGCATAGCAAAAGGACGCAGATATGACGATGCAACATGAATCAGCCTGGCCAATGGTGAGTGTCGCCGATGCCCAAGCACTGATTACCGCGATAAGTTCCACTCCCCTCACCAGCGAACAAATCGCCCCCCATCAGGCCGCCGGCCGGATTATTGCCACCACCATTACGGCGTCCACTGTCATGCCCAGTGAACCGCGCGCTACGGTTGATGGCTATGCAGTCCGTAGTAGTGACGGTGCGATGCCCCGCCAGGTGATTGGCGAATTAACTGCCGGCAATGATTTAGCCGTGACCCTTGATGCTGGCCAAGCGGTGCGCATCATGACGGGCGCGCCACTTCCCCGCAGTGCCGACGCTGTCATCATGGTCGAACGCACCCGTGAGTCCGCTGGCGTGTTGACCTTTACGGGTGACATCCGGGCGGGCGAATGCGTGTTGCCTACGGGGCACGATATGCAGGTAGGCGACGTGGTGATGCCGGTGGGTGCCGAACTCTCACCGGGTGATGTGGGACTGCTCACCAGCATAGGCTTGCGCCACGTTGCGGTTTATCGCAGGCCTGTGGTGGCGGTACTATCGACCGGTGACGAAGTCTACGAATACGACGAAGCAATCCCGTATGGCGGGGTGCGTGATGCCAATCGGCATGCGTTGTTGGCGGCGGTGGCTGCCACCGGGTGCGAAGGGATTTCGTTGGGGATTGCTCGTGATGATGCCGCATTGCAACGCGCCAAAATCCTCGAAGGCCTGGCTCGCGCCGATGTGCTGATTACCAGCGGTGGCGTGTCGATGGGCACCCGCGACTATATCAAACCATTGTTGGCCGAGCTGGGTACCGTCCAGTTTGGCCGGATTGCTTTTAAGCCGGGTAAACCGACCATGTGTGCCACGGTTGGTTCACGCATCATGTTTGGCTTGCCCGGGAATCCGGTATCGTCGCTGGTCTCGTTTGAGGTGTTTGTGCGGCCGGCCTTGCGTCGCCTACAAGGCGACCCCCAGCCCCATCGTCCCCTCGTGCAAGTGCACCTCGCGACGCCCATCACCCCATCCCCCGATCGCCCCGAATACCAACGGGCAATCGTGACCTGGCACAATGGTCAGCTGGTGGCGACTACTACTGGCGCCCAAGGCTCGAGTCGGTTGTTGTCGTTGCGGGCAGCCAACGCCTTGTTGGTGATTGCACCAGCCACCCAGCCGTTGCTTGCCGGCAGTCAAGTAGCGGCGTTGCTGACTGGGGCGGTGCGCTGATGCAGGCTGCGGCTGTGATGCCAGCGACTTGGCGCAACGCGTAGCCAAACGTGGGTTGGTCACATCACCCAGAAATAAGTGGTGTGAGATTTTTACAATTGCCTGTACTTAGTTCACCGCGGGCCAATCTATGTGCGAAGTGCTACCACGTTGCCGTCAACCGCGGACATTGCAAGCCGTATCAATATCAGTTCATGGTGATGTAGGTAATAGTGCAAATGAGCGTCCCCAATGAGCAGCCCCCATCACTTACAGTGATGGGGGTTTGCGAATAGCCAACACGTTGTTGTGCATTGTTACGGGGTCGGCGTTTTGGTACTGTGAGTGTTTTGGAATTGAACGTGGCACAAAAATAGCTTTTGCCGTGAGTAATCGCCCTTACCCATTGACTTGCGACGTCACTTCCTGCTTGCGACGTCACGCTTCCTCCTTCATTTAGTGGAGCGTCTAGAGGTGACAACATGATTTGTGGAGTGTATAATTGATTTTACGCTCCACAAACTATATGTTTGTTACACCTATTTTTTGTTTTGCGCACCACAAAAAACACTCTATGTCTGAGAGGAAGCACATGCAGCCATACATCCCTGATACGCTACCGCTTCAAGGGCTTAATCTTGCCCGTCTCGTCCGTTTGATTGGACCTGCCAACGCAGCCTTGGCGCGCTATGACGGATTGTTGCAAAGCATTCCCAATCCCGAATTGATGCTGGCCCCGTTGACCACACGCGAAGCAGTGTTATCGTCAAAAATCGAAGGCACACAAGCGACGGTCGATGAAGTGCTGGAGCAAGATGCCGGTATTATGCAGGAAGGCGAAAAATACCAAGACATCCAAGAGATTACCAACTACCGACATGCCCTCCAACTTGCCCATAACCATCTCAAAGACTACCCCATTCGGCTGAGCTTTGTGCAGGGACTACACCGTGAATTGATGAATAGCGTGCGTGGGCAAGACAAAACCCCAGGCGAGTTTCGGCGCGAACAAAATTGGATTGGCCGGGCGGGATGCACGATCAAACAAGCCACCTTTGTCCCACCCAATCCGCTCCAGTTGCGCGATTACCTGCAAGCATGGGAACACTACATCAACAGCGACGACCACGATGTGCTTGTACAAACTGCGATCATGCATGCGCAATTTGAATTGTTACATCCGTTCAAAAACGGTAATGGGCGAATCGGGCGCATCTTGATTCCGCTGTTCCTCTATCAAAAACAAACGCTGGCACAGCCCATGTTTTACCTCTCTGAATACCTCGAATTTCACCGTGAAGAGTACTATGAACGGTTGCGTGCGATATCGGCCGACAACGACTGGAACGGTTGGATTACCTTTTTTTTACAGGCGATTATCACCCAAGCTGCACAAAATAGTGCACGTGTCACTGCAATTCGTACCTTGTACGAAGAGACGAAGCACATCATCCATAACGCGACACATTCCCAATATGCAGTCCATGTACTTGATGCCCTCTTTAACAAACCCATCTTCCGTACATCTGATTTAGCCAAATATCTCTACGAACGACATGGCATCCATGAAAAAACGGTGCTCAGTTTGTTGCGTACTATTCGTGAAACAGGCATGCTCAGTGTCATTAAACCTGGCAGTGGTCGCCGTCCGGCCACGCTCTGTTTTCAACAACTCGTTAATCTGGTAGACCGAAGCGTCATCGATTAATACTCGTTTGTGGAGCGTCTACGGGTAACAAAATAATTTGTGGAGCGTAAAATCAAATTTACGCTCCACAACAATACATTTCTATATTCCACACCACTATGGCGCACAATCATCATCGTCGGCGCACAATCATCATCGGCGCCCCACCATCATCGCAGGGGCGCCATGGATCATCGCAGGGGCGCCATGGATCATCGCAGGGGCGCCATGGATCATCGCAGGGG
>JBBAWW010000069.1:17131-18548 GCA_040397035.1 Roseiflexaceae bacterium
CGCCATGGAATGACGCCCCTACATGGTGGGTTTGCCGCCCATGGGATCACCCATGCCCATGCCCATGCCCATGCCCATGCCCATACCACCCATGGCGCTGGGTGCTTTGGGGGTCGACAGGCTCCATTCCACGTTGGAACCGGCCGAGGCGGTGGGATCGACGCCGCGCAACATCATGCCTTGACCGCGCGAAAGGTGGGTCACAATCGTCGGTTGATCTTCGGGATCGCGCATCTGGACGAGCATTGTCGTGCGCGCTTCGCTGCTGGTGTTGACACCCGAGCCGTGCACGGTGAGGTAACTGAAAAAGAGCACATCACCGGCCTTGGCAGGACAGGCTACCGACGATTCCAGCGGGTATTGGTCAAACGGCAAATGCCAGCCCCCTTCGGCGACATGGGGGATGGAGCCGTTTTTGTAGCTACCATCGACCACACGAATACAGCCTTTTTCCAATGGCGCATTGTCAAAATGGACCACAGCGGCAATCATGCTGTCGTTGTCATGCGGGAAAAAGGGCTGGTCTTGGTGCATCGGGAAGGGCGAGCCTTTTTCGGGTGGTTTGATGAAAAGCTTATTGTGGTGGAGCTGCACATTGGGCGAGCCGATGATTTGGGCGGCCGCACCGGTGAAACGCTCGTCGAGCATCAGGCGGGTCAACAGCGCCGAGTGAAACTGCACGTTGTGGCAGTGCAGCAGCGACGTTTTGGTGGCGGTCACCGCCCGGGCACTGGTCCAGGTAGCATCGACTTCACTGATACTGCGCAACCGCTCGATGACGGCGTGTGCTTCGACACGAAACTGGGCGGCTTCCTCGGCCGAAAACATCCCCTCGACCAACAAGTAGCCATGCTCGCGATAAAAATCGACTTGTGCTTGGGTCAGCATCTGTTCCTCCATTGGTAATGTGTGCATCGTTGCACAATGCGTGATGACTGTCTGTGGGATGAGGCGATTGTAGCATAGGAATTGAGAATGGGGGTGAGAGGGCTATATGTAGCATACGCAGCGTATTGCAAAAAAACACCATTTTTTAATACGTACATATGTTACAATACCCACGCTAAAATCTCACCCCTAGCGTTATTCCATGCCGGTTGCGATAGCAACCGTAGAGTAGAGACGCAGCAGGCTGCGTCTGTAGCGTAGTAGCGTGGAATCTCTCGAGGCTTGCCACCGCATAGGCGCGCGGCGGGGGGTGTGCGCTCGATAGGAAATTCCACGACTGTAGTCATGGAATGACGTAGAAAGGGGGAGCGACTCCGCACCCGATGCCCTGTGTAACATACGCTAGCGGGAAGTAACGACTGCGGTTGCTGTTGCACCAAAACACACGGGTGCTTTAAAATTACTTCCGCTGAAACAATACCTGCGCCAAAACCCTCACCCCTAGCGTCATTCCAAGCCGGTTGCGATA
>JBBAWW010000070.1:0-18036 GCA_040397035.1 Roseiflexaceae bacterium
ATCAGGTGTGGTGGCGCGTCGTTTGGCTTGCTGTAGGCGATCGATGCGACTAGGAGGCGGTGCCGGCGTAATCGTTGGTGGCGCAGGCGGCGTAGGGGGTGGTGACACCGCCGCACCGCGTGGGCGGATCACAGGCACGAGGCGGATATTGAGGCGGCGCAAGGCTATTTCGCCGACAAACAGTGTCATCGCAACCAACACCAAATAGGGCACCAGTGACAATGACGCAGATTGTGTGCCGCCCCGTACCTGCCAATAGGCAGTAGTCAACGCAGGATTGATTTGCCCAGCAGTTTGCTGAGCGATTGCGCTCAACGTAGCGCTCCCTTGGCCATCGTTGAGCAATTCGCTCCGTTGGGTAATCACCACTCCTCGGGTCACGAGGGTCTCTCCCGAGCGTACCGTCAGCACATATTCGCCATTGGGCGTATCGGCTACGCTAGCCCGCCACAAACGGGCATCACGCTGAGTTAACACAATAGGAATGCTATTGCCGTCAGGCGCAACCAGCTGGGCACTAGGAGCTGTCGTTGTGGGGGCATCGGTGGTAACCTCGACATCGAGCAAATCATCGTGCCAATACCATGCCAGAGTCATTGCTGCTGGGGCAGTTGGGATAAGTGGAGCGAGTAATGCCGGCACAAGCGCCGCAAATGCAGGACTGGTGAGCCAATCACGCCCCCAGCGCTGACTCAGGTCGCTGGCCCAGACGGCGCTCTGACCCATGCCAGCTTGCTGAATAACCCACAACGGATTATCGGCGTCGATTTGCATCAACACGCGTGCATTAGCGCGCGTGGTGGTGCGATTGTAGCCGTGGAGCACCGCCACGGGTGGATTGCCTGCCGGCCAGGCATCACGACTAACTAGTTGGGGAATAACATCGGCTTCGACGAAGTCACGACTGGCCACCCGGGTGGTTTCGTCCAAAAAAACGCGGGCTAGGTCTTGGGGATTGGTCACCTGATAACTCACTCCTTGGCCAATACGTGCCAATTGGCTCAAGCCCTGCATGTCGGCATCAGCCCCCAACGCAATAGTACTCAGCGAAACGGATTGGTTGGCAAAGGCTTGAGCGATATCGCGGCTCGATTGAGGGTCTTGGCCATCAGAAAGCAACATCACATGGCGCACGTCACCGTCGAGTGTGGCAATGCTGGCCTGGGCGAGTTGCAGACCTGATCGGATGGATGTGCCACCGTCACTTTGGACTACCCCGAGTGCGTGGGCGACACTATCGGCAGATGGCACGGGTTGAGGGGCGAGGCTCCATTGGGCACTATCCGAAAAAAAAGCCACGCCTACCGTGTCGCCGTCACTCAAGCCTTGAATGGCTTGGTAGGCGGCTTCTTTGGCAAGATCGAGGCGTGACAAACCACCACCCACAGCATCTGCCATACTGCCGCTTTTGTCGATAATCAATAGTACGGCGAGGCGTTTGCGTTTGGTGGGGTCGATGGGATCAAACCGTACCGGCGCGATGTCGGCGAGGGGGGTATGCCGGAAGCCACCTGCGCCGAGGCTTTGGGACCCACCAAGCCACAAAAACCCGCGCCCAAGGGTTTTGACCGCACTCACGATATTTTGCATCACAATCGGTGGTACCAGCCGTGCTGGCGTATCGGCCAGCACAATCACGTCGTACCCAGCCAGGGTGGCGAGTTGGCTGTCGATATCACTCGGGCGCCGCACCGTCACCGTACTGCCACTGGCCCGCACCAGCGTCACAAAGGGTTGGATGGGGTCAACGGGATCGGCCAACACCAAGATTTGTGGCGCACCGTCACGTTGCACGAGCACCCGCTGACGGTTGTCGGGCAAGGCATCGTCTTGAGGGGCCAACAGGGTGAATTCGAGGCGGTGCATACCGGGATCTATGGGGGGAATCGTCAGCGCCACCCGTTGCGCGCTACCAGGTAGTTGTAGCGTAGTCTCAAAAAACGGCATGCCATTGTTGGTCACACGCAATATGGCGGATTGGGCAACACTGCCGGTAGTGTCGATATCGGCAATCAGGGTGCCACTACCACGGGTTTGTTGGGGTAGTCGCACTTGGGTCAATGCCGCTTGCGCCGGTGGCTGCGTGGTGGTCAAGGGAATAACGTCGACACGAATACCGCGGGCGACCAAGGCTGTAATGATGTCACGCAGGCGACCGCGGGTTTCTTGGCCATCAGACAGCACGAGCAGCCGTCCCTCGTAGCCAGCGGGTAGTAACGCCGCCGCTTGAGTCACTGCAGCTGCTAAGGCGGTCGCATCACGATGAGCGACTACCGCCGGCGAGGTATCACGCAAGGCCGGGCTCGGTATGGCGGCCACCGCCGCTGTACTTGCCACATCGACAATCCCCAATAGCGCCGTTGCCGGTTGATTGGCTTGGAGCTGGGTAATCAACATCGCTTGACGTTGGAGCGCAGCCGCATCAATTGACGCCGACACGTCACGCACCACCACGAGCGCTACCGCCCGGGGCGGAATCTGCCACGAGGGGGCGGCCAATGCCATGACGAGCAACACGACACTCAGCATCCGCATCAAGAGCACCACGAGGCGGCGGGGATAGGGCAAACCAGGTTGCCGTGACCACCACCACAACGCTACGAGGAGCGGGGGAATGGTGAGCAGATACCACGGCGCATGCCATGTCAATAGGTTCATGTCACCCTCCGCAATTGCCACGTCAACCAGCGTTCGCCACACAATCCGAGTATGCCCAACACCAACAACCATTGCCCAAGGGCGATGCCCGCAGGCAAAAGCCAAGGCGTCGCAATCACTAGAGGGGTGGCGGGGCTAGGACGATTTACCCGCGATTCAGCCGGCGCCAACAAATTAGCCACCACCCACGTGTCGTTGACACGATACGCACCTACTTGCGTTACGTCAATCAAAACCACATCGGTGGACCGGGGGAGGATGCGGGCGCGGGCGCCGCTTGGTTGCGCCTGTATGCGTGGGAGCGGACGCGGAGCCAATGTCAGGACGACGGCATCACCGGTTTGGTAGCTTGCTTGGAGGCGTGGGGGGGCCAGATACATCAAAACGTTGCGTACAAGCAACGGGAAGTCGGGGCGCAATGGTAAATCACTATTAGTCAAGGCAAAGCCGAACACCACCGTCGCCACGCCATTATTGCGGCCGGCATAAGCATGCACGCCGGCACTACTTTTGAGCCACGTTTGGGCCCACAGTGGCGGAAGCACGATGGTTGTAGTCAACACTTGGCTATTTGCGATAGCAATATCGCGGTCGAGCGTGGCTTCGTCGCCGTGGAGCACTCCCGGTTGGAGCACCGGTAAGCGGACTGGGGGCACTTGACTGAGGGCATTGAGTTGCCAGAGTGGTACCGTCACGCTCAGCGGGATGGTGGCATCGGTTTGAATCACAATCTCGGCATCAGTGATTTGATTGGTCACCATCACATTTGGCAATACCCGCAATGCCGCCGCCAAAAATCGATCCACTTGCGGATACACGGCGACCCGTAGCGGCGTGGGGGTGGTTTTTTGCCACCAACAATCGTCATCACTCACCAAGGCATCACGGCTATCGGGCCGCAAACGGACATGGAGCAACGGCGGTGGGTCGGTTAGCTGTACGCGCCATTCGACGGGCGCATCGGCGCGCGGGGTAACCGTAGTCGCATCGTACAAGCGGTTGTTTTCGTCGACCAATTCGATGGTACGGGCAGTCGCAAACGGGATCCCATCGGCTTCGATACGGATGATACCATCCCAACCGGTTGGCCCAGCCGTAAACGTACAACCTTGGATTGATTGATTGGCCACTGCGCCACCAATCGCAATCAGACGCCAATCTACAGGCCACGGAGCGCTGGCAAGCCGGGGGTCGTCGCTCAGCAAAAACACTTCACTGGTACGGCCGCGCATGGCAACCAGCCACGCCGGCAAGACAGTGACATCGCCAGCCACGGCGCGTGGTTGTACCGCATCAATCAAGGTGGCGAGGTAATTACGGTCACTGAGTTGATTGGCATGCAGGGTCACGTCACGGTCGCTGGTGAGCAATGAAAACGTGGTGGCGGGTGGTGAAGTCGCCACAATTTGGGTGGCGAGCTGGCGCGCTTGGGCGATACGACTGCCGGCTGGCTCATGCGTGAGCATACTAGCCGTCGTATCGATGATGATGATACGGTGTGGCGGGGTCGACAAGGCCGCCACCGTCGGGTCGGCCGCCGCCGTCGCCAACACCGTGACAATCAGCAGACGCACCACCAGCAACCACCACGGCGTGGGTGGGTGCCACGGGCGGGTGCTGGTTTGTTCGTGGCGCAGTTGTTGCCACAACTGGAGCGACGGCACGATCTGACGGGTGGCACGGGGGCGCAATAGATGCCACATCACCATGGCAATCAGCAACGGTATTGCAATCCACCAAATCCAGCTATCACGGAAGCTCACAACAATACCTCGTGTAACGCAGTCGCCAAATCAGCTTCTGTGGCCACAAATAAATACCCCAATCCCAAGCGGCGACACTCATGACGAATGGCGTGTTGCCAAGTGGTATATGCGGCTTGGTAGCGGGATTGTAGCGCCGCATCGACCGTCATGGTGTATTCCTGCTGGGTTTCACTATCGATTAAAGTCACATCGCCATATAGCGGCGGTACGATTTCGGCGGCACTTAGTAGCTGGATGACCAGCCCAGTCTGTGTCGTGGTGGCAAATTGGACAAGTTGCAGCGCCCAATCTACATGCCACAAATCGCTACACCAGACGGCCAGCTGGGTCTGTGGCACGTGCGTCGGCATCGCAAACGGGTGCGTGGCTAGCGCAGTGGTATAGATGCCATCACAAAGGGCGAGCCAAGCATCGGTACGGTGATAGAGCGGGGATGGATTTTCGTGCCACAGTTGCACGCTATCGCCATGGCTCGTCGCCACCACGCCCAATGCCGCCACGATGCGGAGTGCGTGGTGCCATTTAGCAGGGTCGAGGTGCATCGACTGACTGGCATCAAGCACAATCCGCATGCGCCCTTGGGATTGGGGCACGGGCTGGCGCACCATGGCATGTTGCAGGCGCTGCGTGGCAGCCCAATCAACCCGGCGCACATCATCGCCCATTTGGTAGGGACGCAACAATTCGGGTTCATTGCTCCGGCCACCCCCACGGGCTGCCCGCACGGCATACAGCCCGTGGGGGCTGAGGCCTTGCCACGGGAGTTGCATGCGGGTCAGCCACGCAGATTCAGCGGCACTGAGTAATTGCGCCACAAGGGACTCTTTTCACGACAAACAATTAGGGCACAGGGACGGCGACCAGCACCAATGCCACGATGCTATCGGCACTAGCGTTTGCCAAAAACACTTCGCGGCGCAATACAATCCGATGGCGCAATACGGGCAACGCCACCCGCTGGATGTCGACCACATCGACCTGCAAGCGCCCCGCCCGCAACGCTTCGACTTGGGCAGTACGAATCAGTGCTTGCACTGCACGGGGCGAAGCGCCATAGCGCACGCCATCACGCACCGCGGTAGGTGCACGCGGATCGCTAGGATGCGTGGCGAGCACCAACATACTAGCGTAGGTCAGGATGTGTTCTGCCACCAAGATTTGTTGGGCGATTTGGCGTACTTGAGCGAGTGTGACCGCATCAAAACAGGTTACGAGCTGTGGATGAAAGGCAGTCGCCTCGCGGCGGGCGATTTCCATCAAATCAGCTGCATCGGGAAATGGCACGATGATGTGATACAAAAAACGATCGCGTTGCGCTTCGGGGAGTGGATACGTCCCTTCCATCTCGATGGGGTTCTGGGTGGCCAGCACCATAAACGGATCGGGCAGGGGATGCGTCGTCCCGGCCACGGTAACGGTATGCTCTTGCATCGCTTCGAGCAAGGCACTTTGGGTGCGGGGGGTGGTACGGTTGATTTCGTCGACGAGGATGAGTGACGCAAAAATTGGCCCGGGGGCAAAGCGGAGCTGATAGCGTCCCGGCTGATCGTCGAACAGCATCATCGTGCCCACCACATCGCTGGGCATCAAATCGGGGGTACATTGTACCCGCCCAAACGACAACGACAACAGCTGGGCTAAACTACGCACGAGGGTCGTTTTGGCGAGCCCAGGGGCGCCTTCGAGTAACACATGACCATCAGCAATCACTGCGGTCACTACTTGATGAATCACCTCATGTTGACCAACAATCACGTGGTGCAATGATTCACTCAAGCGCTGTATCTGATGCTGAGCGGTGGTAGGATTCATGGCGCCTCCTGTTGTAGCACCGCAAAATAATCACGGACTGTTGCTTGGCCGGCCCAGGGAATCTGATTGCTGACAATCGCCTGATTGGCAGTGCGGGCAGCATCAGCGACCACTACCGCGTATTGTTGCGTGGCCACTGTCGTCGTAGCGCCGTTGGGATTGGGACGCAACACCGTTTGCCCCGTCGTCGCATTGCCTAGTGCAGGAATCGTCAGCACCTGCGTACCATCCACTTGTGGCACAAACAGTTGGGTGCCACTCGTACTCCCATTACCATTGCCACTGCCGTTGCCACCTGCTTGCCCCATGCCAGTGCCACTTTGACTGGCAATCGACCCACTTTGACTGGCACTCGACCCACTTTGACTGGCACTCGACCCACTTTGGCTTGGACTCGACCCACTTTGACTTGGACTCGACCCACTTTGACTCGCACTCGACCCACTTTGACTTGGACTCGACCCACTTTGACTTGGACTCGACCCACTTTGGTTGGCGCTGGTGCTGTTTTGGTTAGTGGTTGCCGGCGCTGGGGTGGTAGGGGATTGGCTGGTGGGAGCGCCGGATTGGGACTGCGCAAGAGTTTGGTTTTTGGTATCAACAAGCGCCTGTTGCCACTGATTGGCAGCTTGGGATTGGCGTTGGGCTTGATTAGCCAACGCTTGGAGTGGTGCCGGATTACCTTGTTGGGCTTGGGTCAAGGCCTGTTGTAGCGCGGTGGTTTGGGCAGGCCCGAGTATTGATTGGGACGCGGCCAACAAGGCCTGTTGTTGGGCGGGAGAGGCTTGTTGCAATTGCGGAATCAGGCGTTGCAGTTGTTGGCTCGCTTGTGCGTGGGCCGCGACTTGCATAGCGGTAGCGTTGAGTTGGGCCACGAGGGTCTGGGGGTCGGGACTGTTGGTCAAGGCCGTGGCATCGATAGGTACGAGCGGAGGGAGTTGTTGGAGTTTCTGTGCGACCGACTGTGCTAATTGTTGGAATTGTCGTTGCTGGGCGATTTGGGAATCAAACGGCGTCGGCAAATACCATGCGCCTACACACAACAACAGCATGCTCGCACCGCTGAGTGTCATGCGCCGCGACCATACCGGCAATTGCCGCGCGGGAGTGGTAGTAATCAAGTCGAGTGTGGCCTGATACTGGGCATCAGCGAGGAGCTGTGTCGGTGGTGCACTAGTAAAAAACAGCGCCGTTGCCAGTGCAGAGTGCCAGCCATATGCCTGGTCGAGACGCCGCCAGATACTCGGGGCCTGCCAATTACGCCAGCCGAAGAGCCCAGCGACCCCGACAACCCAGAGCAGCAGTACGCCCAGCACCCAGCCAAATCGTTGGGGCAATGCCACCAATTGGGCGGTAATAATCAGTGCAAGCAGACAGACGGCGAGCCCCACACTCAGCTGCAGTGTGGCCTGCACCAACATCAGCCACCAGTAGCGCCAGCGATGGGGGCGGGTGGCATGGGTCAATTTGGTAATGCGCACATTACTCGTCGACACGGTGCCACTCCAGTTGTTCATCACTACGGGTGTTGCCCTTTTTGTCTTGCCACAGCCACGTCCGCCGCCGGGCAGTGACGGTGGTTCGCCGCGGGGTGGTGGCCGGCGCAGATGGTTGACGGGTGGCGGGCAACGCCGCATCGCCGCGGGTAATCAGCTGCTGCTCGACCTGGCGCGACAGCGCCCGGCGAATCAGCACGACCGCTACTTCGATGACCACTGCCATGGCACCTATGGCGGCACCCCGCACGAGGGGGTGGTGCATTTGTTGGCGCACCACGGCGGGGAGCCACTGGGTGGCGCGCACCGGTACGAGGCGCTCGAGCGGTGCACCGCAGGTGGCACAATAGTGGGCAGCGAGGACTTGGGCTGCCCGACATTCCGGACAAATTCGTTCAACTTGGTTTGGTGCCATTGTTCATACTCCCTGCCATGCATCATCACCGCGTTGCACGACCACATCACCCACACACAACGGTTCACTGGCATCGATTTGGGTTTTGAGATAGGCCAAACCAATCACGCCATAACGGGGCGAATCAACCACTCGGGTTACGATCCCGGCAGCTCGCCCGGCAACAGTGGTAATCGTCGCCGGGGTGGCAACGAGGGACGCAAGGCGGATACGGCTAAGTTGTTTGGCACGGCGGCCACGACTTTCCATGCGGGCGATGATTTCTTGGCCGACGTAGCAGCCTTTGTTGAAGCTAATCGCCTGCTCAAGCCCTGCCTCGAGGGGAATATAATCGGTGCTTAACTCGTGACCATAGGCCGGCACAAATGATTCAACTTGCCAGAGATTCAACTCCGCATCAGACACGGGCGACAATCCATCAAGCCCACACGCCGCCACTGCATCACTCGGGATAAGTAGCCGCCAGCCACCGCCAGCGAGTGGCGCAATCGGCGTCGCAATCACCTCGGCATCAGCCACTGCAAAAACACTCGCTTGCCATTGGGGAATCGTCGTCATGTCACGTCCGCTCAGCTGTGAGACAAACGCCGTAGCGCCTACACCGTAGAGCGCTACTTGACGGTACGTACGGGCAGCAGGGCTGAGGGTGATTTGGTCATTAAAAAAAATATTCTTCTTGAGGTGACTATAGACTGCCGGACCTTGGCCTGGGCTCGTCAATACCCACAGGGCATCGGCCACCCTAATCACGTGGAGCACATCAATGATGCGACCAATCGGCGTCGTCAGTACTGTTTGCAGGCCTTGGTTGGGTTGCAGGGCGAGCACATCGTTGGTGGTGAGGCGTTGTAACAATGATGCACTATCACGGCCAGTCATGACAATCCGGCCATAGGTCTCTTCATCGTAGCAATCCGGGAGCTGTTGTGTCGTTGTGACATTGGTCATGGTATGATTACCTCAATACATAGAGAATTTTGCATGAAACTGAGCACACAGATGGCAAAAACCGCTTCACGTGGTCAAGGATGGGTGATTGGGCAGTTTATTTTGATTGGGTGCATCCTCGTGAGCGGATTTTTTGATCCGTGGCATCAAGTCCGGAGTTTACAGAGTAACATTGTCGGCATCGGGCTGATTATGCTGGGCATCTATTGTCTGGTGGTGGCATTCCGTGATTTAGGCACCAACCTGACTGCCTACCCCAAACCGCTCGACGATGGACAACTCGTCACTACTGGTATCTATGCTATTGTACGACATCCTATCTATACTGGGTTACTGGTTGCCTGTGTGGGAGTCGTGATTATCTCGCAAAGCAGTATTTGTGGGGTATTTGTGGTGGCGTTGAGTTTGTTACTTGACCAGAAAGCCAACCGCGAAGAGGGATTTTTGGCTACACGCTTCGTCGATTACTCGGCCTATCGCACCCATACTCGTAAATTCATTCCGTTTATCTGGTAGTGAGTCATTATGCATATTAGTCCTGGCGCATTACACATCCACACTCATTACTCCGATGGTAGTGGTGAAATCTCTGACATTTCCTACGCCGCCCAACAAGCGGGACTTGAGTGGATAATCATTACCGATCACGACACGCTCGAAGGGCGGAGCGAGCAAGGGTGGTATGATCGAATGCTCACATTGGTCGACCAAGAAATCACGCCATTCCACAATCATTTTTTGGCGCTCAACCTCGAGCACGTTATTTCGAATACCTTACCACCCCAACAATTCATCGACCAAACCTACGATGCCGGTGGATTTGGGATTATTGCGCATCCTGATGAACAAAAATACAACGATTTCAAAGGGATTTACCGCTGGGACGACTGGAATATCAACAGTCCGACCCGCAATGCGGGGCGCAGTATGGGGATTGAGTTGTGGAACTTCATGAGTGACTGGGGTGAGCATCTCACGCCACGCAACAAAGAATTCCTCTATGCCTTCCCCAAACGGGGTATTAGTGGCCCATCCAAAGCAACTATCGAATGGTGGGATGCCCTCAACATGGCAGGCAAACGCACCTTTGGCGTTTGGGGTGTTGATGTGCATGCCTTCCTGCGCCCGTCACCCTTTGGGCGCCTGCAGGTTTTCCCATACCAGTGGACGTTTGGTACCTTGACGACCTATTTATGGTTGCCAGAACGCTTATCGAACAATGTCACCAATGCCATGCGCATGGTGTACGGCGCTTTGGCACAAGGGCGCAGTTACATGGTCAATCGACTTGAAGGGGACTGCCCCAATTTTGAGTTTTTTGGGTTCCGCGGTGCAGAGCGCTGGTTGGTCGGCGATATCGCATCACTCCGCCAAGGCCCGATTACCGTCAAAATCGACCTCGGTGTCAACGCCACCGTCCGCCTCATCCACAATGGTCAAGTCAAACTCCAAGGCAATCGCGCCTTGCTCACCACCATCAACGAAAGTGGCGTCTACCGAGTGGAAGCCAGCAAAAAAACCTTGCCTTGGGTGTTTAGTAACCCGCTCTACGTGACACGCTAACGCGCCTACGGCACAATCTGGAGCGGCGCCGGTGTCAACAACAAAATCAAAATTATCACAGTGATACAGGCCAGCAATATGCGCCATAACCCAATCGGGGTGGTGTCGTCGTAGGGGGCAGGGTGGCGGGGATTGGCAAGGGTGGCAATCACCCCCCACACCAGCCAAGTACTATCAACAAAAACTCCCAACAGCACACAAAAGGCAATCGTGCCGTAGGCCACATAAATCGCATAGCGCCCCAACACGGCATAGGCCACGTGGCCACCGTCGAGCTGCCCGATCGGCAACAGATTAAACATGGTGACCAGCAAGCCGATCCAAGCGGCAAAGGCCACATCGCTCAATTGCACGTCGAGGCCAGCACCCGGCAAAATTTGGCCGAACATGATGAGTTTGGCTACTAGATACAACGCCGAATTGCCTTCTTGGACAAAGCCACTAGTTGGCATAGGACCAACGGTTGATTGACTGAGCCCCACAAACAACAACGGAATCGCCACACACAAACCGGCGATTGGGCCAGCTAACCCCACATCAAACAACACACGGCGGTCACGCATCGGTTCCCGTTGCACAATCACTGCCCCCAGCGTACCGGTAAAACTGAGTGGAGGTGGCAGGGGAATGAAATAGGGCAAGCTGACCGGTGCACCCCACCACCGTCCCACCACGTAATGTCCCAACTCGTGGGTCGCCAATATCCCCAAAATCGTGGCAGCAAAACGCCAGCCTTCGTAGATGCGGAGCGGCTGGGCAAACACGTCGATGCCGCGATACAAGGTTCCCGCCGCCAAACACGACAACATCGTCAGCAGCAATAGACTCAGGGCGAGAACCCAGCGGGGGGTGGTTTTGGCAGGGACACCAGGTAAAAAAACCAACTCGATGCGGTCCAGCAAATCAATTTGACGGAGCCACACGGTATATTGCTGGACTTGGGCACGGGCTTGAAGCATGGGAAAAATAGTTGCGGTGGCTTGGAGCGGTGTCACCACTGCCACAATCATGGTCGGTTGCTGTTGCAGTTGGTGGACGGTACACAGACCTGCCACAATTGGTTCGATTTCGAATACTTCTGCGAGGGGACGGGTAATTGTCATAGTAACTCTGCCATAACTTGGTTGCGTATTCACTGACTGCATTATATACGGCATTAACAATTCTTTATTGCGCACAATAGCACAACGCCGTATAATATGAGTAACATATTAAAACAGGCTTAATGTGGTTTGTTTGGTATGTACAGATTTTTTTGCGTGCGAACGCAATGGAGGATGCAATGCGTAAGTCAACCCTTGCCACTCTGGTCATCATGGTCCTTATGGCCATCATGTTGCCAGCTTGTGGCGCCAAGACCGCCCTTCCTTGTAAGGCCGGTTTGGTCACCGATGTGGGCAAAATCAACGACGGTACCTTCAACCAGTATGCCTACACCGGTTTGCTCCAGGCTGAGAAGGATCTCGGCATTGGAGTTAAGTACATCGAAACCGTCGCCCAAGCCGACTACGGCAAGAACATCCAATCATTGGTCGAACAAAAGTGTGAAATCGTGGTTGCCGTTGGTTTCATGATGGGCGATGCCATCAAAGAAGCCTCAGGCAAGTACCCTGACACCAAGTTCGCCATTGTGGACTTTGCTTATGACCCAGTCATTGCCAACGTGCGTGGTTTGGTATTCGCCGAAGACGAAGCCGGTTACATGGCTGGTGCCTTGGCCGCGTCGATGACCAAGAGTGGCACGATTGCCGCCGTCGGTGGCATGGAGATCCCCCCGGTCCAGAAGTTCCTCAAGGGCTACGAAGCCGGTGCCAAATCGATCAACGCCAATGTAGCCGTCAAGACTGTCTACATTGACTCATTCGTCGACCGTGCCCGTGGTGCCGAAGCATCCAACCGCTTCATGTCAGAAGGTGCCGACGTAATCTTCGGTGCCGGTGGTCAAACCGGTTCAGGTGGCATCCAAGCCGCCGCTGAAGCTGGCGCATACGTGATTGACGTCGACCAAGACGAATATGTCACCACCTTCCAAAACGGTGGCGCACCTGGTGCGGACAAGATCATTTCGAGCGCCATGAAGCGTGTCGACCAAGCCGTCTTCTTGACCATCAAGGACGTGGTTGACGGTAAGTTCACCAATGGCGTGGCCGTGTACAACGCCGCCAACGGTGGCATTGGCTTGGCTTCGTTCAACAAAGCCGACGGTGCTATCCCCGCCGAAGTCAAGGCCAAGATGGAAGAAATCCTCAAGGGCTTGTCAGACGGTTCAATCACCACCGGCGTAACCCTGAACTAAATTCTCGGTTATACGCAACAGCGGGTACCACATTCCATGTGGTACCCGTTGTTTCTTTTTGAGACCGGTGCCACCGAATAGCTGTTATGATTGCGTATTCACGGCTGCACCAGCCATTTTTTATAAAAGACGGATTGTCAATTTTTTACGTGTGAACACAATGGAGCATACGAATGCGGAAGTCAATGCTTGCGACGCTGGTCATCATGGTGCTTGCGGCAATCATGTTGCCAGCATGTGGAATCAGTACGCCGACTGCTGAACCAACCATCGCGCCAGCCACTGAAGCAACCATCGTACCGACCTCCCCGTGTACGGCCGGCTTGGTCACCGATGTAGGCAAAGTCAACGACGGTACCTTCAACCAGTATGCCTACACCGGTTTACTCTAGGCTGAGAAGGATCTCGGCATTGGAGTTAAGTACATCGAAACCGTCGCCCAAGCCGACTACGGCAAGAACATCCAATCATTGGTCGCACAAAAGTGTGAAATCGTGGTTGCCGTTGGTTTCATGATGGGCGATGCCATCGCAGAAGCCTCAGGCAAGTACCCTGACACCAAGTTCGCTATTGTGGACTTCTACTATGACCCCGCCAAGGCCGCCGCTGACGATAACCAGAACGTCCGAAGTTTGTTATTTACCGAAGACCAAGCGGGCTACATGGCCGGTGCATTGGCCGCTTCGATGACCAAGAGTGGCACGATTGCTGCCGTCGGTGGCATGGAAATCCCCCCGGTCCAGAAGTTCCTCAAGGGCTACGAAGCCGGTGCCAAATCGATCAACGCCAATGTAGCCGTCAAGACTGTCTACATTGACTCATTCGTCGACCGTGCCCGTGGTGCCGAAGCATCCAACCGCTTCATGTCAGAAGGTGCCGACGTAATCTTCGGTGCCGGTGGTCAAACCGGTTCAGGTGGCATCCAAGCCGCCGCTGAAGCTGGCGCATACGTGATTGACGTCGACCAAGACGAATATGTCACCACCTTCCAAAACGGTGGCGCACCTGGTGCGGACAAGATCATTTCGAGCGCCATGAAGCGTGTCGACCAAGCCGTCTTCTTGACCATCAAGGACGTGGTTGACGGTAAGTTCACCAATGGAGTGGCCATGTACAACACCGCCAACGCTGGCATTGGCTTGGCTCCTTACCACAAGGCTGACGGTACGATCCCCGCCGAAGTCAAGACCAAGCTGGCAGGAATCTTCAAGGGCTTGTCAGATGGGTCAATTACCACCGGCATAACCGTCGATGTCCCATTACCCTGAACGTATTTTGCCGTGCGTATGCGACAGCGCGCATCATCTGTGGTGCCCGCTGTTTTTTGAGACCGGTGCCAGCGTACCACTGTACGGTTCACCAATTCACCGCCGCACCCCACGTTTTTTCCCAAAAAAGAAACACCACACATGCATATCACCCAGCTCCAACAATTTATCGCCGCGTTGCTCCGGCGCCAACACCTCACCCCGCGCCACGCATCGCTGGTGGCCAACGCCATCGCCGCTGCGGACGCCCGCGGCATCCCCAGCCACGGGGTACGGCGCTTGCCCAATTACCTGACGCGGCTGGCGGCCGGTGCCATCACCGCCCGCCCGCAGCTAGGCTGGGTACGCCAGCAGCGGGCTACCGCCCTGCTCGATGCCGACCATGGCATGGGGCATATCGCGGCGCATTACGCCGTGCAACGCCTGATTCGCACCACACGGCGCTATGGTATCGCAAGTGTCGGGATCATCCGCAACGAACATCTCGGCGCCCTCGACCATAGCATCCAAACCATCGTCGCCGCCCAGCTCGTCGGCATCATGCTGGTCAATACCCCGGCGGCCATGGCGCCACTAGGGGGCACCACGGCAATGATTGGCAGTAATCCGCTGGCGATTGGGATTCCTGGGGCGCACCAGCCCTTACTGGTGTTTGATGGCGCGACGACGGCGGTAGCGCGGGGCAAAATCAGTGCAGCCGCCGAGCGCAACCAGCCCATCCCCAGCCATTGGGCGATCGACGCCCACGGGCAACACACCAGTGACCCCCAGGCCGCTTTGGCCGGAGCATTGCTACCGGCGGGCACGCTTGGGTATGGGCTGGGATTGGCGATTGCCCTGCTCACCGGCAGCCTACTGGGTGGCGTCAGCGACGACCAACTGCCGTCGTTCCTCAACCCGCCCCACCAACCGGTACCGGCCAGCGTGCTGTTGATTGGGATTGACCCCGATGCACTGGGGGGACTAGTGCATTTGCACCAGCACGGCCAAGCCTTTGTCGACAGGATTGTAGCGAGTCGTGGCCAGCCGCGCATCCCCGGCCAACGCCGCAACGTGCCAGCAACGAGTATCACCCTCGATGCCAGCACGTTGTCGACCCTCACGGCGCTGGCCGACAAGTACCACCTGCCGGCCCGCTACCGCTTGCCAGCCGAGGACTAATTAGGCGGCGTATTCGATGCGGAGCCCAGTAATCTCGCCACCCAATACGGTCACTTGGCGTTGCCACGAGCCGTCGGGCTGGCGCGTCTGGGTGTAAGTACCCCAGCCCCGTTGATTGAACCAGGGCGTCATGTAGTGACCAGCAGTGGTTAATTCGGCTTGGGGCGCAAAGCGCATCCAACCCGCCCCAATATCGCAGCTATAGCCGCTACAGGCCGGCAACAACATCCAGGCCGACATACTGCGGGCGTAGTGGTGGCCACATTCTACTTCGTTCCAAGGGTTGCGTTTGTGGCCGTCGTGGCGATTACGTACGGCCGCCACCAGCCGCGTGGCATCAGCCACATTGCCACTGACAGCCAAATGGGCAGCCACATGGTATTCGATGCCGGTCCAGACTTCTTCGGAATAGACAAACGGGAAGCGCGGCCGCCCACCATCTGGCCAACTACACAACACCAAGCCCGCTTCGTCTTCGAGTACGTAGGTGCGTTGGGTGTTGCTGTGGCTGTGGAAGTCGGTGCGGAAGTTGTGGGTCACTATGGCCACCAAGGTGCGTTGCACCATTGCCAGTGGCACCAAATCACCTAAATTGAGCAGGGTGGCGTGCAACTGACCCAGCAATTGATCGGTCAACAAGCCCAGCCCGTGTTGGTAGCGATAGGCATCGACATCGGGCATTTTTTGGATGAAATAGTCACCGTTCCAGCAATCGGCGATGAATTGTTGTTGGCCACGGGCACAAATCGCCCCCCAACGGGTCGCACTGTCACTATCGCCCATCACCTGCGCCAACGCCACCCCGGCCTGCATGCCGGCCAAGTAATAGAGGGTACTCAAGGGGTTGGCACCATAAAACTCGATGTCGTAGGTGTTGTGTTGGCGGCCATCAGGCACACCGTCGCCGTCGGTGTCCCAGTGGGAGTCGGCATAATCGACGGCGCGTTTGAGGCCAGGGTAAATCGCATGCAACCACGTCACATCGCCACTCAGTTGCCATTCGCGCCAAGCGCGCAGGACGCTACCCATCTGGCCATCGATACAGGCTTCGGGGCGTTGATCACCCCAGCCCCACTTGAATTCTTCGCCAAAGTTTTGGAAGGTGCGGAAGAGCATATAGCCGTCGGCTTCGGTTTCGACGGCGAATTCAATCTGGCGCATCACCCGTTCGAGCTGGGGGAAAAGATAGGCCATGGCATAAGCATAACTCCAGACGTGGGTACAGCTACCGGCACAACAGCCGGCGTCATCGAAGCAGCCTTCCCAGCCATAGAATGTGCCATCAGCCAACCAAAAACAGGTAGTCGAGCGCATCGGTACAATCGTAGCCGCCAAGGCATCACGCATCGGCTCGGGCAGGGTCATCTGCTCAAGCACATCACGGAATTGACGGGTGATGGTGGTTAGTGGGGCTTGGCGGGCAAACAAATCACGCACCACTGCCAGTGCCGAATCGTAGTGGTTGGCATAGTGGTTTTGGGTGATGGGGGCTTCAGCCCGTTCCCAGGTTTTGCGGCGATTGGGGACATACCACGCCAACACAAACGTAACCACCTGACGCTCACCAGGAGCAATGGATACATGGGCGGCTAACGAGCCGGTATCGTTGGCACCGGCGGGGCTGGGTGTACCATAGGCGGGGTCGGTGATGGCGCCGTCGGCGTGCAAATCATCCCAGAAATCTTGGACATAGTCCCACCAGCCACCGCGCAACCAGGCAGTGCGGGTGGTGACATGGGGGTGGCTGGTAGCCAGGGCTAGTTCGGCATAATCGACGGCATCTGGCTGCACCTGATTGTTGCGCATATGGATGCCCTGCCAAGTACCATCGTGATGCGTAGAAATATGACTGCCACCCTTGCCGATGAGATTGCCGAATTTATCCAACTGCACGCCGTCACAGGCGTCATACAACGAAAAAACCAACGTAGCGGCTAGTGGCACGTTACCCGTATTGGTGATGGTGTAATTAAAAATCGCGCCTGGGATACCCGAATCGACCGGCTGTAACGGCACCAAGGGGGTAAATGCTTCGAGGGTGATGGTAGCAGGGACGGCAGGATCATTCACCGCAAATTCGGCAATCGGGTAGGTACCGGCCAAGGTTGATTGGGCAAAGCGGGGCAGACCAACGCCCGTATGAGGGTGATAGCCGTGCGATAAGGCGTGGCTACCACTAACGAGACCTTCGACGACGCGGGTAATGCGCTCGCCCCCTGCAGGTAAAAGGCTCACGGCCACAAATGTATTGGGGAGATAGGTGCCTTTGGCGGGGGCGTTGTAGATTTCCCAGTCACGTAAATCACCGCGGGCGCCAATCGACACATTGCCGGTGGCCACGCCCCCCAGCGGGAAGGCGGCTTGGGTGGCTTGGGCGGGGTATCCCCGCGACGCATCTTTGCGCATGTTCACTCCTTTGTTGGGCTGTGTGTATGTGATGCATTATATCTTTTTTCCATTGATTGTCTCGCATCGAGGGTGCGACGATCTATGGACGTGCGCGTGCGACGATCCGTGGACGTGCGCGTGCGACAATCCGTGGACGTGCGCGTGCGACAATCCGTGGACGTGCGCGTGCGAAATATACTGAGTTTGATTGACACTAGTTATACTTGCAGTATACAAATAAGGAGTGACATCATGCCCAAGAAAC